>JBDOMX010000152.1:0-4843 GCA_039831615.1 Planctomycetaceae bacterium | reverse complement strand
CCCTCCACCGACAGCCTCAAGGGAAAGAGACAAAGCGCCGGATGGAACGAGCAGTTCCTCGCCGAAACACTGCAATTTACCCACTGAAACTTCGCGCCCCGTCTGGGGGGTCGACGCCGCTGAGAACGAGTGAACCGCAAATGTAAAACTCGGCTTACTCGACGGATCAGTGGCTGAGTCGCGCACCTCCCTCGCACAGGTGGCTGCCACAGGCCTCTTTTTCCCGCGAACGGATGTTGACAATCCATTCGATCGCCCCAACCGGAACGCGAATGCAGACCCAGTCGTGGCCAACCGGAGTGCGTTGGCCAGCTCCACCATGAGTGTCCTAATCTTGTCGTAACAAACGACGTATCAACCCTGGACTGTTGCACCGCAGCCATTGCTCGGAGACCCCCATGATCGCCAAAATATCCAACATGTTTCAACGTCGCCATCCGCAACGCGACGCTGCTTTGGCACTGGCCCGCATTACGACGCTGTCCGGAATGGGCTCGTTGCCGTGGGACTCAGGCGTGTAAGCTGACCGCCGAGCTCAGGATGAAGTCCAGGCCTCGATCGGTGTCTGGTTTACTCCCGTCGTTGATGACGCAAAGGCGGATACCTTGTCGCTGGGCACCGTCCAGCAGGCAGTTTGTTGTGATGTGCGCGCCGAAGGTTTTGGTGTACTGTCGCCCGTTCAGGTGGAAGGCCAGGCGCTCATTGTGGCTGTTCCCAACGGAGGAGAAGCTGACGCCGGTTGGAAGTTTTTTGTCGCTTCCTGCTGTCACCAAACCCCACGACCAGGCGGCTGGTTTCTGCTGGGATTGCAGGCAGAACGCATCTACGAACCGACCAGCATCCAACGGCAGGAGTTTCGGGCTGCCATCGGCGAACAATAGCCGGTCGAGGTCCGCTTCTCACAGGAATCAGGCGGCTCGGCTGGACGATGATGCGTCGACGGTCGAGTTGCCTCCGGACAGCCGCCGTTCTTCGCGGGCAATTCTCTCCAGACGACGTCGTTTGCTGCTGCGACTAAAGTTGCTGACCGCATCGAGTAAACCAGGCAAAAATCTCTTAAGCTGAAACAGGCCGTGTGCCATCGGCGTAATCAGAACACTGCGACGATTGCGCTGGATGGCTTTGACCGTGAGTGACGCGACTCTCTGTGGCGTTGTACAGACGATGGCTGGCGGTTGCGGCATCGTTTTACCGGTTTGTCGTTTGTTTGCTGATCGATAGAGTTTTGTGCTGACCGGCCCGGGACAGATTGCGGTGACCCCGATTCCTGCTCGTCCGTATTCAGCGCGCAGAGATTCAGTAAAGCCAACGAGCCCGAATTTGCTGGTGTTATAGGCAGCAAGACGTCCACCGGCGACCAGTCCGGCAATGCTGCACATATTAACGATGTGGGCCTCCGGACGATCCAGCAATTGTGGCAGCAGCATTTGCGTGATTTGAATCGGTGCCAGCAGGTTGATCGACATCAACCAATCCCACTCGGCCTGCGTCATGTCGTGCGTCGACCCGTACCAGGCCACACCAGCATTGTTGATCAACACGTCGACGGTCCCGACGTCAGCGATTGCTGCAGTGACGGTGCGTGAAACGGCTTCCCGCTGCGTGAGATCGCAGCAATAGCTGTGGACCTGCACACCCTGCGCTGCTGCCTGCTTTGCGACGTCGTCGAGTCCCTGTTCGTCGCGATCAACCAATAGCAGATTGCTTCCGATATTAGCCAGCTGCAACGCCAGCTGCCGGCCAATTCCGGAGGCAGCGCCCGTGAGAAACACCGTCTTTCCCTGAAGTTTGCGCATCTTGACGTCTTTCCGTGACGTACCTGAGCACCGCTGGAACCGATCAGGCCTTTGTCGTTTCCTCCAGAGTCACAAAGGAGCTCAGACGCCGCGCCTTCGCAAGGATCTCTGCCCTCTCGGACTCTGATGTCGCCGCAGCATGGCGGACTCTCAGTTTTTTCAACTGGACTTTTCGCTTGCGGCGCCGAGCAATTTCACGTGTTCGTTGAATTCGACCCATTTTGATACAATGCCTTTGTACGCAGATTCCGCCTGATTCAGGGCGAGACAGGATATCGATGACTGTGCAAAAGTCAATTCGAGATTCGACCGAGCGGCCCGCTGAGGCCGTACAATCTTCAGAAACCTGATTTTTCAGTGGGTTTCACGCGTGACTGGAAGCGGCACAGGCCGCCATTCTGAGCGAGAATCTCATTGAGTTTCGCAGGAAGTGAGCTCGGCGAATCCTGGCACAGATCGTTCATCGCCCTCTCACTGCCCATTCGTGGTGCCGATGAGTGTTGACAGCCGTGTACGATGCAATGCCTGCTGAAGCGGGCAATCCGCAGGAACAGATTCGCCGCGGCGATACAAACGGAGTAAATCCCTGGAGCGTTCTGCCAGCAGCTTGCGCACCTCACGTCGTTTGCCTCGGATTCCCGGAATTTTCATCGAGTCGTACGCCGTTGTTTGATGTCGCATCCAGGCGACCACGGCGGCTTCCGCGCGCTGCTCCACGGGGATGCGCTTTGTTCTGGCGACTGTCCCGCTGCCGACCGGCGTGGCATGGCTGGCGATCACCATGGCCAGCTGCTGACTCAGAGCAGCATACCCCGGAGGGAAGTCGAGAAATGCGACCACAGAGCTGACAAACTCCTGGACGTATTCGTCCTGCACCTTCGCCCAACGGCGAGCGTTTGCTTCCTGACGTTTGGCAAAGCCTGCGGTGGACCGCTCGTTATCAAGTTCCGTACGAATCCGTTCGATCGTATCTGCTGGTGCCCAGACTCCCCGAGAGAACGTCTTCCGCCCCCTCTTTTCCTGGACAACCCTGTGGTCGCCCGCTGCCTTGACGCGCCGGGTTAATCCAGCATCACCCGGCGGGAGCAACGACCAGTGATCCGGCACAGTCAGGACTTCGCCGTTGGCCGCCCGCACCGTGCGCGGAGTCGGACCGGGAGAGAAAGCATTGTCACTCATGTCGCGTGTTTCGTCCTGTTGGCTCCGCTCTGGCGGGGAGCGGCGTCAACGTCGTGCTGCGGACTCAATCGGAGGTGTGTCAGGCAGGATGCTGCTGCACCAGTCCAAAGAAATCGTTCGAATCACGTGGCGACGCCCAGTAGTTTGCAGGCCTCTTCGTAGCCGGCTGCGCGGAATCCAAATTGGTCTTCCCGATCGTATCCGTAAGCACTCGCGGTGACGCGGGCAAGACCGACGATTTGTCGCCACCGGAAAGCCGCACGGGTTGTACGGTATTCTTCGCGTACCGTGTGGTAGTATTTTTCCCCGTGCAGCCGGCCATCCTCGCTGACGGCATACTTCAGCATCAGATTGAAGACGGGGTCGACCGGGTAGCCGTATTCTCCATAAATCTGGATCGCGGCCGCGGCGCGGCCCTGGTCGTTGTGGCGGATGGCATCATCGGCTTCGTCCAGCAATTTGCCCGCGTCTTCAATCTTCACAAGAGCGCGATGCTCATCTGTGGGGTAGGCAGGTGTTGTAAAGGGGGCCGACTGAACTCCCGCATGGTAGGCGGCGACGATCAGTCCCGACACGGCGTGCCGTGGTTCGGCCACGCGGGCCATATTTCGCCAGGCATTGGTTGCGTCGGACGAATGGACACCTGCCGAATCGCCGTGTGTGCGCCCTTTTTCCGGTCCCTGCCGAAGCACGTAGAGATTCGAAGCCAGTGAGATTGCCTCGCCCACGACTTCAGGATCAATGCCGTCTGCCAGTGCTGCCGCCGCAGCTTCCGCGGCTTCAGCCCGGGGACTCAGATACATCGTGCGGCTCAACTCATCGACGACGTCGTCCCCAGGATCCCGTTTGCCGAGCCTGGCTCCAGCCAGCCTGTACTCGTCGAGCAGTTTCGGAACCAGCGTTCGAATCGGAGACTCAGGTTGGTTCCGGTCGATTCGACTCTGCTCATGATTCGCGCAGAAACGAACGCACTGCCGCAGCAGCGAGTGCGAGAATTCCCTGCCCAAAAGTCCGACAAGTCCGTAGGTCCGATGAGCAAAGACAAATCGATGAACATTGAGATCGTCCTGCATCGCGGGCTGCAGCGCGTTGAATGCTTCGAGCGGTGAGTCGCTCACTGTGGCCAGCAGGTTTTCGCCCAGATCGACATCGACTTTGCGGCAGGCGTCACGGATCTGCTCGCCGAGATTCGCCTCCGTGGCATGTTCGCCAGCTTCCACCGTGTCGAGTGCATGCAGAGTTGTCTTTGATGCGCCTCCGACGTTCTGAATCTGCTGTGAATTTCGGTAAAGGACCTTGAGGACTGGCAGCGGCTGGCGACCGGTAGCAAGCTGGCTGCTCATCTCAAGCGCGGGGAGCATGGCCATCGCTGTGTGGAAGCCGACGTAGTCACATCCGCCGAACGCCGCGGCATTCGCCAATGCACCTGCTGCTGTGAGTTGCTCGAGATCGGTATTGCCTTTCAGGATCCTGCGGGCGAGGACCGGTTGCAGCTGTTCCACCGGTGTGTCGCGCATGAGTTCGACAAGCTCTGCGTACCTGCCGAAGGGGATCGAATCGGAACCCTGTTCGGCAAACGTCGTCGAGAACCCAAGGTCACCGGCCACCGATGCACCCAGCCCGGCGGCCAGCATGCCGCGACCAACGTCTTCCAGAAACAACCGACGCGTGACGGGACTCATGAGATGCTCCTTGGTTTGGAGTGGAATCACACTTCCAGGGATCACACTTTTGCGAGTCTACCGTAACCGTTCACGGTTCTGAAACTGGTAGTGCGATGGATTGGTCGATTTTGTAGTGTTTGTGGATGACGAGCAAGGATGACACCATTGCAGAACTGCGGAGGCTTGTTGAGAAACAGTCTAAGC
>JBDOMX010000581.1:1364-4860 GCA_039831615.1 Planctomycetaceae bacterium | reverse complement strand
CAGAATGAATGTCGGCAGTTGACTGTGGACTGTGGATGGTACACGCAATGATCTTCCATTTTGTCTGTTTGTCCCGGCAATTGATTCAGCGAAGCAATCACCCGCACAGGCGAGTATTCTCAGGGTCACGTGAGTAACCATCGCAAGGAGGTATGATTATGTTACGACGAACAAGCTTATTTGGCACCGTTGCTGTTTTGCTCGGTATTTCACTGTCTGCCGGAGCACAGGAAACAGTGCTCAACAGTTCTCTTGAAGAACTTGTACAGCAGACCCAGGCAAACCCGGTCGGCTTTTCTTCCATACTTGGCGACAAGAGTTGCGGCGCCGGCTGTGGCACAGAGGGTTGTGGCAGGGGGGGCTGCCGGTCTGGCTGTGGAACGTGTTTCAACTGGAGTGAAGACACATGGTTGAAGGTTGGTGCGGGCATCCGAACGAGTTACAACTCGGGAGCTGCCCAGGACTTCAAACTCAATAATGCACGGCTTTACTTCAATGGACAGGGCCATGAACGGATCGGTTTTGAATTAAATACCGACATCAACGGTGCGCAGGGTTTTGGTGCTGGTAGTCCAGTCGCCGATGAAATGAGAATTTTGGATGCGATTTTGAAGGTTCAGCTTTCAGATAATACCCATTTCTGGATGGGACGGATGTTGCCACCCAGCGACCGCTCGAACCTGAGTGGACCGTTTTATCTGAACGCATGGAACTTTCCGTTCGCCCAGTTCGGCTACCCTAACATTTTCCAG
Source organism: Planctomycetaceae bacterium (assembly GCA_039831615.1). GTDB lineage: Bacteria > Planctomycetota > Planctomycetia > Planctomycetales > Planctomycetaceae > S139-18. The sequence continues at coordinate 4,108 of JBDOMX010000581.1, read as the reverse complement.
GGCCGCGATGACGGAGCTGTTCTCTGGGGCGAGCAAGGCGGTGGAGCGTTCAAGTGGCAAGTCGGTGCTTTCGAAGGTGAAAGCGCCGGCGGACCCAACTTCATACCCAATGCTGGTGCCGACAACCTGATGTTCAGCGGCCGAGTGGTTGTCAATCTGCTTGATCCGGAACCCGGATATTACAACTCAAGTACTTACTACGGTGAAAAAGACATTCTCGCGATTGGCGCGGCATTGATGCATCGACCCGACTCGAACGGACCCAACGCAGACTACACCGGCTGGAACCTCGACGCTCTGTTTGAAACCAAACTCAGCAATGGTGGCGTGGTTACGCTCGAAACCGCTTACTACGACTTTGATGACAGCGGTGTTACCGTCCCGGCCTCAACGCTTCCACCATCGCTGGGATCTCGTCAGGGCAACAGCTACTTCATGCTCGCCAGTTACATGTTTGCGGAAGAGTGCTGCATTTTCGACATCGCTGGAAAATTTCAGGTGATGGGAAGGTACCAGGAATACGATCGCGAACTCCTCACCGCCGGGGGCGTACCGGCCGGTACGGATGACCAGACCGACTTGCAGCTGAACTACGTCATGTTCGGCCACAATGCCCGTGTCTCCGCAATTTGGTCGCATCTGAATGCAATAGGAGGTGCCGCTACCAGCAGCGACACGTTCACGCTCGGGGCACAAGTCCAGTTCTAACGATGCCGCTATTTCACCAGCTCCATCAGCTTTCCATAACTGTCGACGACGTCGTATTTGACCTGATCCGATGTGATCTTGGTGAAGAATTTGCGGGCGCAATCGATTTTGCATTCTTCGATCTTCCGCAGCTCCATCGACGACATGGAGCCCTTCGTTTCGGCGATGAAGTAGACGTGTTTAACTTTGCCTTCTTCGAAGGCAATGCCCAGTCGGGGTTGTAGTTTCCGACGGGAGTGGGAATGAAGAAACTTCTTGGAAGCTTGGCGTAGACGACGACTTCGGTGCTGCTGTCCAGTTCGGTAACGAATGTCCGTTCGTTCTTGCTGTCAGTGAAGCCGGGTACAGACGCTTTTGTTCCCCGGTGATGCGATAGACGTTCCGTAGTCGTTCCAGTTGTTGCTCAGACAGATGCTTTGGTTGGCGAGCAAGGGAACGTGGACAAGCGGGCTCAGATGATGATGCGTTCGATCTCATCGAGGCTGATGGCATCGGACGTGCGATCGTAGAGCTTCGTCGTGCGAACCGATTCGTGCGCGGCGATGCGCTGTGCATGTTCCAGGGAGCCGCCGTTTTCGAGATAGGCGGTGATGCCGGTCGCACGAAACGTGTGGCAGCAGACGCGTGTGACCAAACCGGCCTTTCTCGCTCGGCGTTTGATCATCCGCAAGACGTCAGTCCGGTGCATCGGGCGGGAAGTGAGCTGGCGGTGCCGTGACACGGATCGGAACAGGGGTGACTTCGGACCGTCGCTGATTCCCGACGCAGTCAGGTAAGCGTCAACGTAGGATTCGGCATTATGATGGGCCGGGACGTCGTGGCGCTTGCCGCCTTTCTCATGCAGACGGAACCACATGCGTCGTCCCTGCAGAAAACAGTCTTCTACATTCATGCCGATGGTCGCTGAGACTCGGGCGAAGCTGTAGACCATTACGCCGATGAGCGCTCGATCACGGAGCCCCGCGATCTTTGAACAGTCGATCGCATTCAAGAGTTGTCGGGCCTCGGCAGCCACAAGCACTGGCGTCTTGCCCTTCCGCACGATGTGCTTCGGGCCGCGCACGGAAGCTGCGGGATTAACCGCGACGACTTGCCCCGTGACCAGCCAGTCAAACAGCATCCGGATCGCCGCCAGATGCAGTTTGACCGTTGGGGCGCTGAGCTGCCCGGTGAGCTGCTCAATATAGCCTGCGACGATGAATGGTGAGACCTGATCCAGCGTCACGCCGCGGTGCTCACACCAGTGACAGAAGCGGCCGACAGCGTGCCCGTAGACCCGGCGTGTGCCGGAATTGCGAATGTTCGCGGTGAAGAATTCCAGGAATCGTCGCTCGGCCCTCTCACCCGCACCGCGAATCAACGCCGGTAGTCGGCTGACGCAAAATGTCAGCAGCTCACTGCCAGAATCGGTTGGCAGTTTCTCATTGGACTTCTGCGGGAATCGGTGATTGCTCATGGCTCATACTGTCACAGATTTGGCGTTTCAAAAAGGAGCTTTTGAAACACCAATTGAATCGCCTTCCGGCTTCTCTTGATCTGCAACCGAAGAAGCAGGTCCGTTTGGGAGGCCACGAATACTTTAACCGGATTGACTATTCAGGACCGCAGGGCCATGGATCGCGAATCGTTCAAAGGCAACCGCGATACGTCCAGCTCATTCGTCGGAGTGCCGTCGTATAGTGGATCTCTTCTCTTTTCTACAGGCCAGGAGGTTCCACAATGTTTGAGCAACTCTTTCGGTTTCCACATGCGTTGCAGCCGCACCTGGACGGTCCACTGGCCGAAGAACGCAGACGTTACTTGTGTCATCGTGCGGATGAGGGAATTGGCCGTAACGGGGTGAGAGTTATGGCGTACTATCTGTTGGCCTGCACGGAGTATCTCCGACTGGCAGATCGCCCCGGTGAGCCTATTGCTCGGGCTGAAGTTGAACAGCAGGCTCAGCTTGAGGTACTTGCTGCGCTCGCACCTGGCAAGGCGGAGCCAAGCCCCGCTGCGGAGCCCGCACAGCGCCTCCATTGCAAAAGCCCCTAGAC
>JBDOMX010000581.1:0-1354 GCA_039831615.1 Planctomycetaceae bacterium | reverse complement strand
CGGGCCGGCGTTCTTCGCGAATTGAGTTTTTACGCCATGCCTGCTCCTGGCTCAAGTTCATAGGACGACTGCAACTGCCGACTCCCGTGCCATGTCGTTTTGCTGATCAACTCGACGAATTCGCCAGGTTCCAGTTGCAGGAGAAATGCTTGAATCCCCGGGCTGTCAGAGAGGGCTGCGCTACCGTTGGACGATTTCTGGAGGAGGTCATTGCGAATGGCCGTTCGCTTCACTGTGTGAACATTTCTCAGATCGATGCAGCCATTGTCAAACAGATTACTCAAGGCCATTACGCGCGCAGTACCGTGAAGAATCTGGCTTGTCGGCTGCGTTCTTTCTTTGCTTTTGCAGAATCTCAACGTTGGTGCCAGAGTGGCCTTGCTGCGGGCATCAAGGGGCCTCGCGTGTATTCGCAGGAATCCATTCCCGCCGGTCCGGCATGGAATGATGTTCAGCAAATGTTCGCAATTGTTGAAGGAGATCAGCCTGTCCAAATTCGGGACCGGGCCATCTTAATGCTGCTGGCCATCTACGGTTTGCGCGCTGGCGAAGTTCGTTGTCTGCGGTTGGAGAATTTCAGTTGGGATCACGAACGGCTCACGGTGTATCGTGGCAAGACGCAATCCACTCACGTCTACCCGTTGACACGGCAGGTTGGCGATGCCGTTCTTCGTTATCTCCAGTCCGTCCGTCCGCGCTCAGTTCATCGAGAAGTCTTTCTGACTGTTCGCCCACCGTTTCGTCCACTGGCTCACACTTCGGTCGGAGCAATCGTCGGTCGCCGCTTGCACGCCTTGGGGCTTCAACTGCCACACTATGGCTCACACAGCTTACGCCATGCCTGTGCTATGCGCCTTCTTCAGCAAGGACTCTCGCTGAAAGAGATCGGCGATCATCTGGGACACAGGCATCCCGACACGACTCGGATCTACGCCAAAGTCGATCTCGCGGCACTGCGGCAGGTTGCCGACTTTGATCTGGGAGGAATGCTGTGAACTCGATGAACCTGGCAGCTCTCATCGAACGCTACATCAGATACCGGCAAACGCTCGGAGAACGTTTTGTCAGCAATGCATTTGTTCTCCGGGCGTTTGCACGATCCGTTGGGGCTGATGCGACCGTTGGCGAAGTGCGGACCGAGCAGATCGCTGTCTTTATTGCTGGAACTGCCGCCTTGACAGCCACCTGGCGTACCAAGTACACGACGATCAACGGCTTCTTTCATTTCGCGAAAAGCCGGGATCATATCACCCACACCCCAATGCCTGACAAGCTGGCGAAACGGGTTAGTGGCAAATGTTGTGTTTGAAGAAAGTTGTTCAGGCGACGATTTCGGTTTGAATTGTACGGGTCT
>JBDOMX010000520.1:0-4869 GCA_039831615.1 Planctomycetaceae bacterium | reverse complement strand
ATACAGCACCAGCGTGGCCGCCAGCAGCAGGGCGCCCAAGGCGCAGGCCATGCCCCAGTTCACTTCCACATTGGTGTAGCGGGCGATGTAGTAGCTCAGCATCTGGTCGTCAGCCCCGCCCAGCAGCTATCTGATCGGTACGTCGCCGGGGAGTCATGTCCGGAATGCTGGCAGGCACCTCAGACACAGCTGGCAGAAACTCTGCAGCGGCGACAGATCAGGCTCGGTGCTGTCGCAGATCCTCTGCCGGGATCGGTACCTTATTTCAATCGCCGGCCACTGAACGTCCCGGCGCGATTTGCCGGGCACACATTGATTGATTTTCTGTGCAACTGGCATCCTCACATTCAACGAGAGGTCTGGCTGGACAAGATCGCCAGCTCCCACGTGGTTCCTTCACCGCGATACGGCCGTCGGCGTCGCAAAATGCCGTCGCCGGAAGAGTCTCTGCCGCTGGACCCGGGGCGAATCGTGAGACCGGGTGAGCGGCTCGAACATCTCCTGCCGGGAACTGTGGAACCGGATGTGAACGCTGGTGTCGAATTTCTGTTCGAAGATGCCGACTTCATCGTCATCAACAAACCGGCTCCCCTGCCGCTGCACCCATCGGGTCGCTTCAATCGAAATACTCTGCAGAGCCTGCTGAACGACGTCTACGCTCCCCAACGCCCTCTGCCCGTTCACCGACTCGATGCGAACACCACAGGAGTTCTGCTGCTGTGCAGGAAACGTTCAGCCGCTCGCCGGATCAGGAAACAATTCGAAGAACGCACCGTCAGCAAGACGTACCTTGCACGAATCCATGGTCACCCACCGGATGATCGCTTCCAGTGCACCGCCCCCATTTCCAGAGCCCCCGGCGCGTCCGGCGTCCGTGAGACGGCACAGGACGGACTCGATGCGCAAACCGACTTTCAGATCATCCAGCGCCTTGAAGACTCCACCAGTCTGATCAAGGTGATGCCGGTGACTGGTCGCACCAATCAGATCCGACTGCACTTGTGGCACCTGGGCTGGCCGCTTGTCAACGATCCCGTCTGGATTCGTGGTGGTAAGACTGGCGCAAACCGCACGTTGTTGCCGCATGAGCCGCCGATGTGTCTCCACGCCTGGTCGATTACGATCACCGGCATCACCGGTGAACCGCGCACGTTTGTCGCGCCCCCTCCATCCTGGTGGACACATCAGGCTCCGCCGCGATAACGCGATCGCCACACTGGACCGCTCACAACGAGTCCGTTCGCAAACAACGCGTTGGATCCGTGCGACTTCCTGCGGCAAACACGCACGACAGCAGGATGACGCTCGATCGGCTCGGTGTTCGCTGCGCTGAACGCAACCTGCGCACCCTCGACACATGATCGATGGCACATTCACAAAGGGCAGCGACGTTCCACATTGGCCCTGAACCCCGCTGCCGGTCGTGTCGTGGCATTCACATGTCGCGGGAAGGTCCGGATCACACTCGTTCGCCTCTCCGCAGAAGCATCCAAACCAGTATTCGCCGAAACAACTGGAGCAGGTGCTTGCTGCGCCGCCTTGTGCATCGCGTCGGCTAAGCGTGAATTCCGGTGGCTCGAGACCGACGTCGGCTGACGCGACTGCCTCCGATGAATCACGATCGCAGCCACCGGCGAATGACCATTTCCACGTCTTTCGACTCGATTCTGTCCCCGATCTGCCCGGACACCATTGACCGCGAACTTCGATCCGTCAGCTGCGGCAGACTGCTGGCGGAACTTGAGCGTTTCTTATGCGCACCACCTACATTGTCGAAATGACAATGATTTCGTTGATCTAAGGCGGTCTGATTGCAAAACCTTCGCTGCAGGAATTTCCAAAACTGCCACACCGTTACGACGCGCACACATTCACAATTTATTTAACACGTTACTGTAAAACATCTTACGATAATTACACACGAATCATCCAACAACAAATCAAAACTGGCACACCACTAGCTATTACCAATCACTATGACGACAAGCCCTCAAGGCCGGCTTGTCACAAAGAGAACGAATCTCACATCAGGAGGACCCGAATCATGCTTGTACTCACACGAAAAGCGGCAGAAACCATCCAGATAGGCAATGACATTGTTATCAAAGTGATCAAGACTGGAAGTGGTACGGTCAAGATTGGAATTGACGCGCCCAATGAGGTCCGCGTCATGCGAGGTGAGCTGCTTGAAGCTGCCGCCGGAGGAACACCCGATTCGTCTCAGGCGACCAACTGGGTGTATGGGGGCGTCCAGTCGGATCAATTCCCCCACGTCGTCTGATGACAATCTCACACTTTCCGAAAAAGCACATTTTCAATCAACGAAACCGAATCTCAGGAGGAACGGACATGACGACCCGAACACTCATCCTCACTTCATTGAGTCTTGCCCTGATTGGGCTGACCAGCGCAACGGGAATGGCCCAGCGAGACAACTGCGGCTACGAACAGTACAACAATGACCGTCTCGGCAACTACGACAATTATGAGCAGGAATCCCGATACCACCTCGATACGAACGATCGCCAGGACCGTCGCTACCTGCCAGCCAAGTCACTGGAGCGGCTCAGTGGTCGCGACGGGTCCTCGCAGTGGCCCCGTGGCAATGATCGCTTTGGTCGCGACCGCTACAACAGCACGTGGTCAGACCAGAATGCCGAATACCGATACCGTCCAGCTGCCTACGAACGGAATCGGGACGACGACACCCGCAGTCGGCGAGACCTGTACGATCCGTTCCGGGCCCCTCGGAGCAAATACGATGGCGATTTGTCGATCGAACGCCGCGACCGAATCCCGTACCGAAACGACGACGGGATCGGTAGCGACCGACGTGACTTTGACCACGGCCTGGGAAGACAGACAGACCGCAAATTGCGGGACTTCAGGAGTTACGATCGCATCGATCTGAGCCGTGGTGCGCGGTCGTCAGATCACTACGACCCACTGACTCCACCATTGCCACGCCGCGAGGGCGGAGACGAAGCAGAGGCACTGTCTAATCGAATCACAGCTCGTTACCAGGACCCAACGACAATTCGAACAATTCGTTCATTGTCGTCGGATCAGGCGATGCAACTGTATCGTGAAGTGTCTGCCCAGACCGATGCCCGGCACCTGGAACCAAGCACCTACGACCTCCGTGTGCGTCGCGCTCTGAGGAATCTGGCGCTGGCTCTGGAGAATGAATCGGTGACTCGGGCGATGCAGATTTCTCAGCAATCGTTTCAGGTCGACGGGTTTCGTGATTCTCTGTCGCGAATCTGGGACAGCATGACTGTCCGCGATCGGAACGACGCTGCGCGGGTCATGCAAACTGTCATGCAACAGGCTCAGCAAGTGCCGGGAATGACACCCGGCATGGTGGGCTTTGAGTTTTCGAACGCCACCGTGGACACGCTGGACAAATTCTCTGCTCTGGAGCCGTCAGAACCGAGCGGCGGCCCCAGCGCATCATTGGAAACGGAAATGGTTGGAATTGGAGTCGAAGTGAAGTCTCACGATGACGGCCTGCTGGTGATGAGAGCTCTTCGAGGAGGACCGGCAGCCGAAGCCGGGCTTCAGTCCGGCGATGTCATCGTCGCCATCGACCGGCGATCGATCTCGGGCATGCCGATGTCACAGTCCGTGGACCTGATCAAGGGACAGTCCGGCAGCCGCATCCAGCTGCAACTTAACCGTTCCGGTCGTAACAGGCAGTCAGTGACACTGGCACGACGACGTTTTCGAGTCTGGACTGTCAACGATGTTCGCATGGTCTCCGGCTCCACCGTTGGCTACCTGAACCTCAGCCAGTTTGCACAGACATCGACGCAGGAGATCGACCAGGCGTTGCAACAACTTCACGGAAATGGCATGAAATCACTGATTCTGGACCTGCGAGGAAATCCTGGAGGATTACTGACAACCTGTGTGGACATCACCAATCGATTCCTTCCCTGCGGCACAATTGTGTCAACGAAGGGGCGACTGAGCGATGACAACATGCACGAGTCAGCCACCTTCAGTCGAACATGGGACATTCCGCTGGTTGTTTTGGTGGATGGTGACAGTGCCAGTGCCAGTGAGATCCTGGCGGCAGCCATTCAGGATAACGGACGCGGCGTTTTGGTCGGAGAAAAATCCTATGGCAAGGGAACGGTGCAAACCCACTTTCCTCTGCAATCCATCAACGGCAATCTGCGACTGACAACAGCGAGGTTTTACGCTCCCAGCGGCCGAGCGATGTCAGGCAGCGGAGTCACGCCGGACGTTCGCATCGCGGATGAAGATGGAGTTGCCAATGGTGACCGTGTGCTGGATGAAGCTCTGCGGATTGCTCAGAGCCCACAACTCAGGGAAATGGCGGTGAACTCCGCGAAGTGCCGCACGAACAGGGTTCCCCTGCACAGGAATTCGTTCAATGGAGACATGTTCGACGCTGTTCAGCCTCGAACAGTTTTGCGATGACCCGCCGGTTACCCGTTGCAGACAGTGTGGAACCACGATGGTTCTGCGGTCCTCCCATTCGGAAACTCATGAGGAGTTGTGTTCATGTTTCCAGCCTCAACGCTGACTAAAAAAATATAACCGGCTGACTTCGAACGAGGTCAGCCGGTTTTGCTTTTTTGGGGAGCGAGGTTTCCGGAAGTCTTGGCGGCGTGCGACCGTCCAGTGTTCAACAAATGCGTTTCGACACCGATCGCGCCATGCAACGGGGCCATCCCGATGCATTCGGGCATCATTTGATCCCCCGGTCGTGCAGCTGCTCGGGACTGTGCGGAAGCAGCTTAACCCAAGTTCCCCAGCAGGGGCAGAAAAAGGATTGCATGAAAAGTTGTTTGCCGTGTTTTTGACGGCCGAGTTTCATAACTCCAGTGTTTGAAATCT
>JBDOMX010000766.1:0-4880 GCA_039831615.1 Planctomycetaceae bacterium | reverse complement strand
GCGAAATGCCTCTGACAGCAATCGCAGCTTGCCACTCAGCGACAGCACCCGAGTTTTGAGGATCGCCATCGGCTTCGCGGGAGCCATCAGCATGAAACCATCGGGCACCGGAAACAGTCGACCTCGATGGACCACGAGGGACCGGCGGTGCTGCTCGTCGGTTCCGATCAGACGATCCGTGATTCCAAGATCATTGCACAGCTGCAGTCCGCCCGGCTTGTTCGTGATGAACGCGTCCGGTCCGTGCTCGATCAGGAATCCGTCGCGATGTTCGGTGCGAATCGCCCCGCCGGCTGTCGCCGCTGCTTCAAACACATCGACGTGTATCTCTTCATGCTGTTGAATCAACCGCAGTGCCGCGCTCAGACCCGTGATTCCGGCCCCGACCACGGCCAGGCGTCGACGCCCCCCCGACTCCTCCGCAGCCAACATCAGCGGGATCCCAGCTCGTGAACATAACCAACAAGGGCTTTCACATGATCCGGGTTCATGTCCGGCATGACACCGTGGCCGAGGTTGAAGATGTGTCCGGGGCGACATCCGGCGCGATCCAGAACTTCCTGCGCGTGTTTTTTCAGCACCGGCAATTCGGCGTACAACGACACGGGATCCATGTTTCCCTGGACGGCAACATCGGGACCGAAGATGTCCCAGGCATCGTCCAGGCCGATCCGCCAGTCAACGCCCATGACCTGACCGCCGGCTTCTCTTTGAGCTGACAGCAGAGCCGGATTGCCAGTGAGAAAATTGATCACAGGAGCGTGCTGGCTGACGGCATCGATCACACGCTTCGTATGAGGCATCACGTAGCGGCGATAATCGGCGGGCGACAGGCATCCAGCCCAGCTGTCGAACAGCTGAACGGCCTGGCAACCGCTGGCGATCTGCTCGCGCAAATACATGATGACTGAATCGACGAGACTGTTCATCAATGCTGCCCACGCGCCTTCATCGTTGTACATCATGGATTTCGTCGACACATAATTTCGTGAGCTGCCACCTTCAATGCAGTAGGACGCCAGTGTGAAGGGGGCCCCGGCAAAACCAAGCAGTGGAATATCCGCCGGCAGTTCTCTGCGGATCATTTTGACCGCATCAAAAACGAAGTGCAGCGACTCCACAGATTCCAAAGCCTGCAGTCGATCCACTTCCGCAGCGTGTTTGAGCGGATTGTGGATGACCGGCCCTTCGCCCCTGACGTATTCCAGGTCCATCCCCATCGGCTGCAGCATTGGCAGCAGGTCGGCAAACAGGATTGCCGCGTCGACCCCCAGCACGCTGCGTGCCGTGATGGTGACTTCACAGGCCAGTTCAGGTGTGGTGCACAGTTCGATAAACGTGACCTGCTTTCGAACAGCCATGTATTCCGGCAGGTAACGACCGGCCTGCCGCATGATCCACACGGGAGTCGTCTCCGTGGACTCCCGCCGCACCGTTTTCATGAACAGACTGTCTTGTACCGCGGACTCCGCTTCGGATGAGGTCATGTCGTTAGTTGTCGAAGGTGATACCGGATTCATTAATTGTAAATGGCAGGATTGATTCTTCGCACGCACTGCCACGATGCTTGGCAATATAAAGCGCTCGGCCAATCCTGGGGCCTGAACGAGTCTTACCGACCAGAATGACTGTATTTGCGTTAGAGAGAACGTCTCCCGACTGTATAGGCCGTTCGATCAGATTGTCCAGCATGACTTCGTGACTCGTATAGGACAGCATCCCGCTGATGTGACCGCAGTCATACGCATGCTGCCGCACATGCTCCTGCTGAGCCCGAAAGTGCACTCGGAATAAATCTCTGGCCAGCCAGTCGTGTTCCTTCCGCAGAATCTGATGATACACATAGTCAAACAGATGGAACTGAAACGAGTCTGCATCGCGGTCGGTGGGCTCCACGCCGTCGACGACCGCCCGACGCACACCATGGACGAAATTGCCGTAAAAAAAAGCAATGGTCTGGTCCAGCCGTCGCATCAGATCAGCTTTGAACTCCTGCCATTCTTCCGGTTGCATGTCGCCGATCGTCACTCGGCGACCACCCCGGTCAAAGACATGCAGATAGTCGCTGCGGATTTCGTCAGAATCCCAGACCACACCAGGATCGAAATGATCGACCAGCTGACGAGTACGAATCGACCAGCCGTGAATCCGCTGTGCGTACTCAGTCTGGTTCTGTGAGTCACCACGGGTCGTCAGATCGAAGATAATGCCGCGCTGACCATCCTGCTCCAGCCCGGCATTGCAGTAACTCAACGCCAGCTGCGTTTTGCCGATCCCGGTGGCTCCCATCAGCACCGTCAGTGTTCCCGGAAGGAGCCCACCGCCCAGCGCTTCGTCGAGTCGTTTGAGTCCGGTTGAATGACGTGGCGTATCTGACATGAAGTGATTCTGTACATCAGCTGACCAGGTTCCCCTGAGTGCATTGCTCAGGTTTGCTCACTGACGATCTGACGCAATAAACGAACGACCTCATCCGCTCCGTCGATCGGCTTCAGCGCCGTGGAAGCAATGCCTGAGACGACGCGCGTGATGTTGTGGTCGACCGCACCCTCTTCCCTCCAGAGATCACCTGACGGCGCGGTGATATAGGTCGAGAATGTGCGGTGTCCAGTCCCGGGGCGCTCCCCGATGACATGCAGGATCGCTCGCGGACCTTCCAAACCATCGAATAACAGTTCGCCGGTACGATATCCAGCTCGCACCCGCCCCGATGTGAACAACAGCGGCTCTGGCGATGTCCTGAATCTCGCACTGGCCAGACCCGTCCTCAATCGTTCAAGGAAGACGTCCACATGGCCATCTTCCATGATCGCCAGAGCATTCAGACCATCAGAAATCACGACCTGGACGTTGAAGCGGCCCTGCTGATCCTCCCGCAGCTGCCGGATCTTGGCTTCCGCAGCCTCCGGGAGTTGCTCTCCAGTTGTGGGGTGTAAAATATAATCGCGTCTGTTCGCTGACTTCGTGGCGATTACGATCGCATCAGGCACAGAATCAACGAATTCCGGCGTGAGCTCGGCCCAAATGCTGAGTTTCGCGTCGTCGTAGATCCGCTTGATATCCTGCCTGAGCGATGGTTCCAGATCCCAGACGTGCTCACCGTGACCTTCCGCGACGAACAGACCACGGCGTCTCACGCGCGCCAGTTCCTGTCGACCCTCGTTCAGAATATCTTCGTCGCTGCGAGGATCACCTTTACGACGTCGGTACTGCAGGTGAACCCAGAGCGGGTCACCAAAGTGGGCGGTCGGCTGTCCCTCATCGTCAATGACGCCCAGTGATTGATAAAACTGCCACATGCGATCGTTGACTCGATAACCGAATTTCTCCCGCAGCCGGACGTGATCCTGGAATCCGGTTGTGAGATAGCCCAGCATCGGATCAATCTTCGTGGGCAGTGCCATGAGATACCCGGGATTCGCCGGCATGATTTCGTCCAGGCACCAGTCCAGATCATCCAGCGACACATCCATGTGCAGTGTGGAACAGACGTCCAGACCAATGCACAGTCCGTGCAGCTTGCCCATCACGATGTCTTCCAGGCAGCAGCGGACAAGCTGTTCTTTTGTGCGGAAGACTTCGGGACCGATGAAGCCCGCCACGTCATTCAGATGGACCCATGGTGCCTGGTGCCGGCCATTTGACGCAGCCATCAACTGCTTCAAAGCGCGGGCGAATCCGTACTTGCGGGATTCGTGCAGCACCATGTCGAAACCGTGGCTGTGACCGTTCGTAAAGTCGGCTCCCTGACCGGTTTCGAAGTACAGTCCATAAGCGCCTGCGCGTGACTCGGCGTACGCTTTCATCTTCTCAACACTGATATCGAAAGTTTCATTGGACGCATCGCTGCCGGCGATGCTCTGGAACCACAGTGCGGTGGAACCCGGCCATGTACTTTCGACTTCCGCCTGGACATCGATATGCGCGAGGACGCAGTGCGGCATCAGATCCGCAATCTCAAACGTCTCCAGCAGGTCCTGCAACGTTCGCTCAATGGCGACGACTGAGGCCGGGTCGCTGGATACGGGATTGGTTCCGACCAATACATCACCGACGGCATATGAAAAGGCATCCAACACCTGCCAGCGAATGCCATCCACGTTGTCGGTTGGCGAATTTGGCTGGACGCGAGCGCCCATGTAGCCGCGTGCCCCGATTTGACTGCCTGGCAGCGGGTTGAAAACCTTTCGGCCAATCTGTGTGAGTTCCTGATTGCTCGTCAGTTTCACGACGCAGCCAATCACGTCACTGGAGAGCCCAGGCATGATCGCCTGAATGGCGGCTTCCTCGGCCGTCAGCAGGAACTGCTTTAGCTCCCCTAATGTCTTCGCAGCCATCTGTCCCGCCGCACGGTGACTGCTGTCTGTCGTAATGAACCGAAACAGGTTGTCCTGATGCAGTGAGTGGGCATCAATGTCGGCTAAACGAGTTCTGGCCAGCAATTGTCTGGCAGTCTGCCGCGATTCTTCGTCCGCCGCAGCGACACCGACGGCCTGATCCCCTTCTTTGAAGTCGTTGGCGGCTCCCAACACCCGCGCATACAACGCTTGATTGTGCTCACCCGCCACGCGACGAACGAACCCAAACACGTCTTCGTCGGCGCTCGACTGATCGCTTAATGATGCGGCCGTGTCGCCAGCCACGCTGTGCTCAAAGGATCCTGTTGCAACCACTATTGCTCCTCCGGTCAAGCCGTCCAGAAAGTTTCGTCGAGAGATCATTTCGTTCTGACTCCACACGTCAATCTATCAATGACTGCCTGCATCTTAGCTGATCCTGACAGCGAGTGCCCGTGTTTCCGGACTGTCCCCGTTGGGCGAGTGCATCCGTTGATTGGAGGGACATGTCATCCGGAAATGGGACAGGCACCGACCAGGTCG
>JBDOMX010000953.1:0-4880 GCA_039831615.1 Planctomycetaceae bacterium | reverse complement strand
CGCGACAATACGTTGGTGTGCCAGCAAACTACCAAAGCAGCCGAATCGGATTCCGCACCGAGATTGTCTTGAACTCGGATTAACTCCGTTACAGTACATCAGTCGCAAACTATCCAACCACGTGACCGTACCGGAGTGCTGTCGATCTGGCACGTCACCACACAAGGTGAAAAGGGTGAGACACGAAACCAGATGTTGACGCTGGCGGTTGATGAAGATGGCCAGCGAGTTCCGGCATGGGAGAAACAATCCGACCGAATCTTCCAGCTGCCGCCATCGAACGCCAACAGAGAATCAAACCTCGAAATACTGACCGAGACTCTTGAGCCGATGATTCATCGTGAACTTGTCCACCGAGGATTCTTGTCCGAAAACCGTGGATACGATGCCCGGCTCGTGGCGTGGGTGGAGGTCGTGCGATGCCGGTAGGAATCTGGTGGAAACAGATCGATCAGTAAAATCGCAAGCAAATCATGATACGTTTCCTGACCACACCTCGATTCATCTTCGGGCACGAATGCTCGACGAAGCTGTTTTGGGCTCACAAGCCTGATAAATACAGAATCGTTATCGACTCCTAAACTAAATGAGTTTTCATTCCGCTTGTTGATACTACTTCACTACCACTCCAATGAGATCGCATTATGGTTCGGATCTTTCACACCGCCGACGTGCATGTCGGACTCAAATTCACACGCGGCTATCCCGAGTCATTGCAGAAGTCTCTTGTGAATGAACGTGTCGGTGTCGTGGCGAAAATGGCTGATCTGGCGAATCAGGAGCGTTGCCAGTTGTTTGTCATCGCAGGCGACCTGTTCGACCACTTACACGTTTCGAAGAAGGTGATTCGTCAAACGGCTGAAGCATTGAGGCGTTTTCATGGTGTGGTGGCCGTCCTTCCGGGAAATCACGACTACAAGTCCGACGCTGACAATCTGATCTGGCCTGACTTTAAAGATGGTCTGGGGGAAGGACACCTGATCCTTGATCGCTGCGTTCCGTATGATCTTGAGCCATTGGGACTGCCTGTGGTGCTGCTGCCCGGAGTCTGCACTGCAAAGCACTCGAAGGAAAACGCTGTCGGCTGGATAAAGGAAGCAACCGCGAACCTGCCGGAAAGCAAGCTTAAGATTGGGGTTGCCCATGGCAGCCTTGCCGGGCTCTCTCCAGACTTTACTGGCGACTTCTATCCGATGCAGCAGTCGGAGCTGACCCAGATGGATGTGGATGTCTGGCTTTTAGGGCATACTCACATACGGTTCCCTGATCGTAATGAGGGACGCGAAGAACGAGTGTTTTATCCCTCGACTCCTGAACCAGATGGGTTCGATTGCGGTCATGCGGGGCACGCCTTGGTGATTGACATTCATGAAGACAGGACCTGTGAGTACTGCTCCGTGCAAACAGGCCGTTTTCGGTTTCATGACATGCACAAGACCGGAATCGACTCCAAGCTTAAGCTGACCCAATTGAAGAAGGAGATTGAAGAACTGCCGGAAGGCGAGCACCTGATCAAATCAAAGCTTCAGGGGCGACTTGACGGTGAGGCATTGGAGCAACTCAGAACGCTCGAATCTGAACTGCGGCAATTAGTCTCCTATTTGGAATTCAACGCGGAAGAAGTACTTCGGGAAGTTCGCCAAAAGGATCTTGATGCCGAGTTTACCGAGGGATCCTTCCCTCATCAGTTTCTGAGTGAACTTGCCCATGACGAGAGCGATCACTTTGCACTTCAAATGGCATATGATCTTGTCAGGGAGGCCCGCTGATGCGACTACAAAAACTTCGCCTCCATCCGTTTGCCGGTATTGCCGACCGAATCTACGAATTCGTCGAAGGAATGAATGTCGTGCTCGGCCCAAATGAAGCCGGTAAAAGCACGATGGTCAATGGCATCCTGTGTGCCCTATTCGAGTCAACCAGCTACGGCAAATTGCATTGGAGGAAAAAACTGGATCAATTTATCCCCCGGGGTGGGGGAGATACATTTGGCGTCACACTGGATTGCCTCCTCGGTGGTGAATCTTATCGCATCACGAAGGCGTGGGGAGGAGAGTGTCGCAGCGAGCTGACGCTGCCTTCGGGACAGGTCATTCGAAATGCTGACGACGTGGATCAAAACATTTCCAGTCTGTTGCAATTGAAACGCGGCACGTGGCAGAACATTTTGATCGCACATCAATCGGCCATCTCCTCAACACTCAAAGACTTCGACACAGCTGGTGAAGAGGCCTCAGATCTGGCACAGATTCTCAGGAGTTCCGCTTTTGACACGGACGGGGTCTCCATCGAGAAACTTGAACGTGCGATTAACGATCAGCTCAATGCGGTGAGATCGCGATGGGATTTGGGTGCGGATCGACCAGAGAGGGGACGGGGGATAGAGGACCCGTGGATACAGGGTGTTGGAACGTTGTTGAAGGCATGGTACGAGCATGAGCGGCTAAAGAATGAGCTTCGGGGGGGGCGAAGATCACGAACGGAATCTTGATGACATCAATCAGCAGGTTTCGGACCTCACCGCGGAGCGGGATAAGCGACAGCTCTACGTAGACAATTACGGGCCCATCGTTATCGCCTTGAAGGAGCGACAGGGGCTTGAGTTGAAACTGGATGCGACAAGAAAGAACGAGAAACGTCTTAGGGAAATCCAGTCGAATTGGCCCCTGCATAAGTCTGAGCTAAGCCGACTGGAGAACTCCCTGAAGACATTGGAGGATGAACATGGCGTTCTGCGAAAGGAGTTGGGGCAGGCACAGGCGTACCAAGAGTCTGGCGGCAAACGTGAGAAGCTGAAGAACGCAAAAGAAGCTGAGGAAAAGCTCGACAACGCGAATAAACACTTCGCGGCATTCAAAGACCTTTCGACTCAGCTGTTTCAAAATCTAAAGACGGCGATCGGCAAAAGAGATCGCCACGCGGCGTCTATGGCCGCTGGCAAACTGCAGGTCAGGTTTATTCCTGAATCAAGTACCAAAGTAAACATTAAGGCCGGTCTGGAGGATTCTCGTGAAGAGATGGTCACCAAAGCCCAGCCGCTGCATGTGGAGGCAGACGGTGTTGTTACTCTGACGGCCGATCAGTTTCGGTTAGAGGTCGAATCTGGTGACGGTCAGTTTTCCGCAATTAAGGAAAAACACGAGTCTGCACAGGCCACAATAAGCGACCTTCTTTCAACCATCGGGGTCGCGTCCATGGATGAGGCGAATAGACGTGAAACTGATTACTCGAATGCGGAAAAGAATCTGGAGCATGCCACAACCGCCCTGAAAACCATCCTGAGTGGACAGACGCTCGCGGAACTTGAAAGTGCCTGTGGCGACGAAGTATCGGCTCCAAAACGTGAGATTGAGGAGATCAACAACGCCATTCTGGACAACCGGGCGAAACACAACGAGCAGCAAACCGAACTTAACAATAAGCACGCCGACATAAAGGCGTGGGAAGATGAATTCGAGACACAAGACGCAGTGTTGGATCGCCTTCTTGACGCTCGAAGACAGAGGCAGGACTGGGGTGAGGAGCTGAATAACTTGCCGCCACTTCCAGATGGCATCGACAACGTTCAAGCTTTGGAAGATGAATTCAAACAAGAACGCGGTCGATTAACAGAAATCAAAGAAGAGGAACTGCCTAGTGCTAGACATGATCAATCCAAGCTGAATGCGACGGAACCCGATCACACGACACAGGAACTAAGGGACTTTATTGCAGAGGCCCAGTCGAGTTATTCACTGGAAAAGCGGCGGCTCGAATCGCTGATGCGAGTGCAAGCGGTGTTCCAGCAGATGAAGGATCGACTAGATTCCGGAACGCTTGAGCCGTGGATGCAAGGACTGTCACAGACGATTCAGCAGGTCACGAGCGACCAATACACGGATCTTGACTTCGATGGCGGTGGAGTAACCCGCTCTTCAGGAGTAGTGATTCCGCATGAATTGCTTTCGATGGGTACCAAAGCGAGCATGGGATTTTCCATCCGGCTTTCAATGGCGGCCCACTTTCTTGAGGATCTAGATGGGTTCCTCATTCTGGATGACCCAATGGTGGACCTTGACGCAGATCGGCAAAGAAAAACCACGGATGTGCTGCGAGGATTTGCGGAACAAAAGCAAATCATTCTGCTGACTTGTCATGAGGCTCACGCAGCGTTGCTGACTCAGTCGCCATTACGAATCACACGTGATGGTGAGGGCTATTCGGACAGCTGCCTGAGAGGGTACAGCAACGCTGCAGACGTCGCGTGAAGCAGATCGTGATTGAAGCCCGAGAACACACGGGCGCTGTTCGTCAGTAACGGCTGGCGATTCCTCTTCGGCTTTCTCCTTCTTCGAGGTGTTACGCCCCGGTAGATGGGAAAGTCCAGTGTTTTGGGGCTGCATTGAACGGTGGGCACCGTCCGGCGTCGGGGCAATTCGGATTTCTGCGGTCCAACGAGCGTTTACCGACGAAACGAGAGGCGGCCCGGATTTTCCCGGAACTGTCGCCGGAACTGAGGAATCTGTTCGGCACGGCGACCGAGTTCGGAATTCGTTGCAACAGGCTGATCAGGCTCAGGATTGAGGAATTGAACCGGTCAGGCAAATCGATCTTTGTCGACCTTGAACAGATGCCGCCAAAAAAGAAGGCTCTTGGGTTTATCACTGACGCCATTGGCGACAGGAATGAAGGGAACGTATTTCTGACACCGATTCGCTCAAAAACGTTTCATTATCCACGAATTGAGATAACCAGTTCTATCGTCAACCGTCAAGAAGCTTGTGGCTGAAGCTGAATCCGATATATGAAGTGATCGCCATAGTCAGCGTAACCTGTTCGGCAGCAAAACGTTTTGCACGCTCCACTTTTCGCAGCATCACTCAGGTGATCTTCAACGGGCC
>JBDOMX010000767.1:0-4881 GCA_039831615.1 Planctomycetaceae bacterium | reverse complement strand
ACTGTCTGTCCACGACTGACCGCCGTCCCACATTCGACCAGCGGTTCGTAGTGACCGGCGAATGGCGCCACAGTGAAACACTTACGACTGACCATTTCCAGCTTGCGTTGAGTTCCATTCCTGTGATGAGCGATCGGCTCAATGCTTCCGTGAAGCAGCTGATTGTTGATGGCAGCCGCCAGCACGCCCTGACGTCCATAGAGGACTCCCTCGGGATTCACAGCTCGTCCCCAGCCGAGTTCTGTACCGACCGTGATTTTTCCGAGATGCTCGGCTTCGCTGGGCAGCAGACCGGGAGTCACGTTTTGGTAAACCATGATCGAAGGCGTGCCGAACCATCGTGCCGTCTGCTCTGTTGCTTCACTCAGGACAGGATCTTCCATTGGGTGAAAGCTGGCGCAGATGGAAAAACGTGCGACATCGCCGCCCGAGTGCAGGTCAAGCACGATGTGGACGCGGGGCCAGATGTAATCGCGGACGAATGCGGCGACTCGGTGCGTAATTCCGGCAAGCCCCGGAGCCGTCCCCGCGCCCTCGACAAAGGCTCGGTTCAGATTCACCCCATCGGCGCCCAGACTCTCTCGCGTTCCAGAAAGAAACGCTGCCGGGTTCAACACTGGCACAAGAATGATTCGACCGCGCACGTCGTCAATATCGATGTCGCGGATCAGATGCTTCAGAACGATCGGCCCTTCATATTCGTTGCCGTGATTCGATCCAAATGACACCAATCCTTTCCCGTCAGCGACTTCCGGTCCGACGAACACGGTTAACGGAATTAAATGGTCTCCCCAGATACTGTCGTGCTCCAAAGCAACCCAATAGTCACGGCGGCCGGGTGAATCGAGATCAAGGTCTTCAGGTCGAACGGTTTTGCGATCCATGATTTGTGTCCGAGTCTTAAACCATCGCCACCACTGCGGGAGAGGCGACGACGACGGTCGAGATGTTCCTGAGGCTTCACCTGCGGCAATGAGCCAGTCCCGTTTGGCGCGCCTGTAAGAAATGAATCATTCGCGTTAGCGAAACTCGATTCGCTCCGGGCAGAATTTTGCAAGACGATCAGGATCGATGTGCACACCCAGTCCCGGACTGTCGGGAATCGCCAGGTGACCGTCACCGTCCAGCGCAAACGGCTCTGATGTCAATTCGTCAATATAGGCACATGGTGTCAGGTATTCGACGTAGCGGGCGTTCGGCAGAAATGCTGCGATCTGCAAATCTGCTGCCAGACCGACCGCGGTATTCCAGCCGTGAGGAACAACTTCAATGTTCCGATCCTCCGCCATCTGAGCGATCCGCCGGAACTCGCTCAAACCACCGCATTTCGTCACGTCGGGCTGAACGATGTCAAAGGCTCGTCGTTCCAGAAATGGCTGGAATGCCTGCCGGCGAGTCAATACTTCACCCCCGGAAATCGGCACCGGAGAGACCCGCGTCAACTCCACATATCCTTCAATGTCGTCTGGCGGCAGTGCTTCTTCAAACCAAACGATTCCATAGTCAGCCAGCATTGATGCCGTGTTGCGTGCCCAGTTGGTCCCGTGACGCCAATGCTGTTCGCTGCCTCCGGCATCGACCATCAGTTCGACATCGTCTCCGACAGTGACGCGTGCGGTGCGGACCAGCTGCTCATCGAATGCCCGGTCCCTCCGGCCAAACGGCCGCCAGCCCATTTTGATGGCGCGAAACCCGCGAGCAACCGTCGATTCCAGATTCGCCGCCAGTGCCATGGGTTCATCAAACAGGATTGAACCGTAGGGCTTAATGCGATTACGATAATTTCCGCCGAGAAGGCGAGAGACCGGCTGGCCGCAGACTTTTCCCATGATATCCCACAACGCCACATCAATTCCGCTGATGGCATGAGTCACGGCGCCACCGCGACCCTGCCAAAACGTCGCCTGATGCAGCGACTCCGAGACCCGCTCCGGTTCAACGGCGGACTGGCCTTTCATGAGTGGCCACAACAGCTCAACGGCAGCCGACACCAGTTTACCTGACGTGAAACAGCTGCCGTATCCCGTGAATGCATTGTCTGCATACACGACCACCAGCGCATGCAGGTCTTCCTGCGGCTCATGTCCCTGAGGCCATCCTCCATCAACAGTAGCACCACTTAATGGGCAGACATCGATTCCGGTGATCTTCACAGCGCTGGTTTCTTCCGTTGTTCAGGTGGTTCAGCGTATGACGCTGATTCGTGACCGCGGCGGAAGCGTCAGAGCCGATCATCCACTGCGCCCCCGAGCAAGTACCCGCCACACTTTTTTAAAAACTGCTTCAGTCAAATTCACCGTCGGCCTGCACGGAGTCATCAGTCATGACGGCCAGCTTCAGGGCCAGTTTGAGAGATCTCGCTAACCAATCATTTTCTTCGCCTTCAGGAACCCGGCCCGCCGACGTGTATCCGGCATAAATGGTTGCCGCGGCGCTGAGAATTGCCTGTTCACTGGGTTTCAGTTTGATGAAACGTTTTGTCACGAGTCTGTCTCCGGAGATGGCTACTCACGATGATGAGGGATCGGGTGCCGTGATTCTATCACAGACTTGTTACTGGCGTGACCCGTTCCACTTTGCACGCGTTCCAGGTTGACCAGTTGGAATTCATCTGGCGACTTTAACGCATTAAAGTGACCAGCTGTATCCGGACGCTGCTACGCCAACAACTCCTGCACGACTCGTGCTTCGTCATGTTCAACCAGTCGAATTTCACGAGGCCCCACCCGGAACCTCATGTCGTTGTGCCTGAGTCCTTCACGGAACTGAATCACAGGCAGGCGACCCATTTCGCCACCCCGATGCACGATCGTGCCGTCCAGCACGACCACGCTGCTTCAGGTCGCTCACCAGCGAGGCGGCCGGCCTGTCCACTTCGCGACATCGTTCCGGACCCGGGCCGGAAGTGACTCATTTTTCCGATGGTGAAATCAACGCTTCACTGAATTCGACATCAAATGCCGCGGTCGCGTTGCGCCAGAAGATGTTGTCGAGATCGTCCGTCGAGAGACCGGCAATGTCAGCGGCCTGTTTCATCGACAGCAATTGCTCATAGATTGCCAGAATGGCACGCCCGTCGCAGTGCGGAAACTGTAGTTCAAAGCGCGAAGTATCCAGTGACTGCCACGCTCGTCCCAGCGCCACATACTGACCATGAAAATAGGTCGCGTCAACGCCGTCCGACCCGTAAAGAATTCGGCGTGAGTCCTCTTTGCTGAACAGCGTGATCAACGGACGAACGTCAGTCACAGCAGAGAGGTCATACCAGATGTTGGGCAGGTCTCGGAGCCGATCAACAGCTTCTCGGATTGGCCAGTACGTGAAGCTCCGCGCGCAGTGTGCGAGGATCCACTTGATCTTCGGGTACCGATGCGTGGTGTATTCTTCGAGGTCCGTGAGATTCCATTCATCGGCGCAACCGTGGAACCGTGACAGGTGCATCGTGACCCACAAGCCGAGATCGTTGGCCAGTTCCATCTGATCGGGCGTGAGAAACTCGCGAATACGGCACTGATGAATGTCGCCTGTCGTGGAGTAGATGCGGTAGGGTTTGAGTCCCAGGAATCCATGGTCGGTCACATCACGGCGAATGTCGTCTGTCGAACATTGCGGCGTGACCAGTCGGTTCATACGCGACTGTCGATCACGCTGGACCTGTTCGATGGCCCAATGATTGTGAGCGTCGACGTCGTGTCCCGTTGCTGGAGTGCCGAGCACCAGAAAGTGAACTTCACGTCCCGGATAGAGACGCTTCGCCCAGCGCTGAATTGTTCGAAGATCTGCATACGACCACGTGCTCTCAGTCGACTGCATGTGCTCCGGATTGAACAGATGAATGTGGGCATCAAAAACGCGAGCAGGGACGAACTCATTCAGCTCTTCTTCCCAAATCTGCAGGTCATGATCGGTGAAGTGGATGCGGTCACTGGACAATTGAACACACTCCTCGTTCCTGTTGATTGAATGCGTCTCTCGAAAGCCGATTCCGAAGATTCAATGCTGCATGACAGCCTTGCCGGGTCCGTTGGGTACAGACGGGCACGGGGGCGGGGGCGGGGGCGGGTTGACCGATCGTCGGCATTAGCACCGACGGTTCGACTCAGGAGCACTTAATCCCGACGGGGATTGAACTTCTGGCCGAGTTCGATGCTGGTCATGTCGGTGTCATCGTCAAATCCGTGCCAGTCGAGAATGGTCCGTCTCTCGGGCTGTTCGCTTTCGCCATCGTTATTCTGGCTGGTGCCGGTCGACAGGTCGATCCACGTCGATCGGTCCAGTTTTCGCAAATGGCCGACACGGGCCGTGTCGGTCGGCTCGCTGGTCCGTTGCGCGAATAAAGTTGTGAGTGCGTTCCGGTTCTCGTCCTGTGCCGTGGACCGGCTCGCCTGTGCGCCTTCGCGTTCGCGTTCGCCGAAGTTGGCTGCACTCATTGCGGTTGTCGGCGGCGTTGCCGAGCCTGCCCCGGTCCCGCTCAGCGTCAACTCTTCACCATTGATCGGCGCTGTATCGAGTCCACTTCCGCCGGTGTCCGTGAACGTCACGTCGATGTAATCTCTGCCATTGAAAACTCCCTCATTGACCGTGCCTCCGCTGGTGCGACTGGCCAGACTTGCAGTGAGTGGGAGGCTGTCTGGCGCTGCGGTCGGGACAAAGGTATGCACACTTCCGTTGTGGCGCCGGTGATGGTATCCGACCACAGTACGTTACCGGCGGCGTCGAGGGCCTCAACCACTGCCCCTTCCAGTCTGGTACCCGCCGGATGGGGACGGTTGTGGACGATAATGCTGGCCACATCGAAACCACCATCCAGATCCACCTGCCACCATGCTGCGGATTCGAGGTTCGTGTGGGTGATTGAGATGGGATATCCGCTGGTTGCGT
>JBDOMX010000412.1:0-21599 GCA_039831615.1 Planctomycetaceae bacterium | reverse complement strand
TGAAGGAATCCTGTCAGACGAGATCGTGTGTCTCGGAACCAATCGTGGATCGAAATCGAAGCCGGATCACGCCGTACGGCTCATTACCGTGCGAGCCACACGACACATTCGTCGAGGACGGTCCATGCAAACGAGCACTGGTCCGGCGTGCGATGGTGTGCTGAGAGTCGCAACCTGCCGACTCGACATTCCTGCCGAACTGATCTCACAGTTGTATCGACATCGCTGGATGATCCAACTGTTCTTTCGCATGTTCAAACAACTGCTGGGTTGTCGGCATCTGCTGAGCACGAAAAAGAATGGCGTGGTGATTCAGGCCTGCTGCGCCATTATCGCGTGCATGCTGATCCTGATTCATACAGGCCGCACACCGACGAAGCGAACGTTCGAGATGATCTGCTTCTACCTTAGCGGCTGGGCCAGCCTCGACGAACTTGAACGGCACATCGGCAGACTCCAGCCCCCTGCAGCATAACATTCCCCCGCGATCGCGTCACGGGGACCGTTCGCTGCTGCGCGCTCACCCAGGTTGAGTCACGGCGTTCCGCATTTCTCGCTCGGGGCCCGTCAATCAGGCAGCTTCGGTGCACCGATCTAACAACGAGTTCCCGCAGATTCCACGCTCCATGAACTCCCCTGCCGAACCGTATTGAGTCGGGAGTCTTTTTATGGATGGAAGGCCGAAGATTTGACTCGTGTCGAGGATCGCAGACAATCGGGGCTGTTGACCTCGCATGCTTCCGCGTTGTGGTCCGTGCGAGATGACTCGTCAGACTCCTGGAACAGAGTAAAATGATCAAACGATTCCAATTGGCTTTTCTGATTGCCACCGCAGCGTGCTGCGCGGCGGGCGGCGCTTTCGTTCAGGCCAAGGACTCTCCACCGTTGACCTACCGCCATTTTACCGTCATTGAAAAAGACGGCCTTGTTGTCGCCATGACACCGGTTCCCGACGCAGTCGTACCTCGTTGGGCTCGCAATGTTTCTCAGAATACTTTCGACTGGTCGGAACAGACGACCGGCGCAGAACCTCTGTTCAAAACTCCGATACCATTTGTTCTTCAGCCGGTCGATGCAGGCGAACCCTTTTACGGCCACAACCATCAGCCGTCGATCACCTGGCTGCCCAACGGTGATCTGCTGGCAATCTGGTATTCAACCGAGAAGGAACAAGAGACCGAGCTGACGGTGCTGGCCAGTCGGCTCAGGTCCGGGAGCGAGACATGGGATGCATCGAGTGAATTCTTCAAAGCGCCCAATCGCAACATGCACGGTTCCAGTATTCTGCATGACGGCAAAGGCAAAATATTCCACTTCAATGGCATGGCTCCCGATGGTGGAAAAGGCTGGGCGAAACTGGCACTGCTCATGCGCAGCAGCCTCGACGATGGCGTGACCTGGACACCGCCGATCGCCATCGACCCGCGTGTGATCGGGCGCCATCAGGTGATTTCCGGAACACTGATGACAAAAGATGGTGTTCTGATTCAAAACTGTGATGCCGTACCTGGGGGTCACGGTGGCACGGCGTTGCACATCAGTCAGGACGGCGGAAAGACATGGAATGATCCAGGCTTCGGAAAGCCCAAACCGGAATTCGTTGAAGGAGGAACGGGCGAGGGCACCATTGCCGGAATTCATGCGAAAGTTATTGAACTCAATGACGGGCGACTCATGGCACTCGGCCGCGGGGATTCGATCGACGGGCACATGCCGATGAGCATCTCCAGTGACCTGGGAAACACATGGACTTACCGTGCCAGCCCATTTCCCCCGATTGGCGGCGGACAACGACTCGTTTTGAAGCAGCTGGCAGAAGGGCCGTTGTTGTTCGTCGGTTTCACGTCCAGGCTACGATCAGAACCCGAAGCGAAAGGAATGACTCTTGTCGACCAGAACGGTCAGAAATTCACCGGGCACGGGATGTATGCCGCGGTATCATTCGATCAGGGAGAAACCTGGCCTGTCCGCAAGCTGCTGACAGCTGGAAAAGGAGAATTCGATGGAGGAGCATGGACTCGTGAATTCACGGCCACTCCTACTCGAGCGGAACACGCGGGCTATCTGGCGGCCACGCAGACTCCCGACAATGTGATTCATCTGATCAGCAGTCGACTACATTATCGCTTCAATCTTGCCTGGCTCACTGAGGGAGTGACTGTGGCGCGTGCCGCACGGGCACCTGCGGAAGGTGATCTGAATTCGTTTCTCGGAAATCCACAGCTGGACCTCACTCCTCTCTTCAGCGACGAACGGTTTCCGAACATCACAGTGACAACGGCCGGCACCGTTCTGGCGACATGGGGAAGCAAACACGTACGGGCTCGCCGCAGTGAAGATGGTGGTCAGTCGTGGGGCGAGATGATTACGATCGCTGCTTCGGGCATTCAGGGTGGTGGTACAACCGTCGATGAAACGACCGGCGACATTCTGGCGTTTGTCGAAGAAATGCACCCGCCGGCACCACTCACGGTCTATCGCAGCGCTGATGACGGAATTACGTGGATACCAGAAACACCGACCATCCATCCGGACAGCCTGGGCCACATGCCTTCGATGCACATGAACGAACATGGCATCACTCTGCATCATGGTGAGAACAGGGGACGGCTGATTCGTCCATCGAGATATTACGCCGGAAAGAATGACCGTTCCAGGTGGCCGCAGCACTACACCAACGCTATTTACAGTGACGACGGTGGCCACATCTGGCACACGAGTGACCCTTTTCCGGAAAACGGGACGGGTGAGGCAACACTGGCCGAGCTGTCCGACGGAACGATCTATTACAACTCGCGAGTTCACTGGCAGGAACGCCCGAAGAACACGCGTCGGCGATCGGCGCGAAGCATCGATGGCGGACAAACATGGCAGGACTGGAAAATCGTCGACGTCCTGCCCGACGGGCATCAGCATCGATCTTACGGCTGCATGGGCGGACTCGTACGACTTCCCGTGGCCGGCAAAGACATCCTGATCTTCAGCAACATCGACACTCCCAATGCAACTCGTGAACGTGCAACCGTGTGGGCCAGCTTAGACGGCGGCAACTCATGGCCGGTGAAGCGTCTGGTTTACGATGGTCCCAGCGCCTATTCGTCGATCACGGCTGGTCAACCGGGCACGCCAGGCGAAGGCCGTATTTTTCTGCACTTCGAGAGCGGCGAGGGTTCTCACGTCGCAAAGTTCAATCTGTCATGGCTGCTGGCCGGAACAGCCACGGGCGACGGTGAGTTGCCCGAGGACCTGCGGGGATGACGGGGCGCGTACTCAATCGTCATCGCGAGCAGTACCGGACAGAGGGCTACTTTGTTCTGAAGTCGGTGATACCCGATGAACACCTTGAATTGTTGCGAGGTACCGCTGCCTCCGCTGTACAGACGATGGATGCCCAAATGGATCGGGAGGGAACCGATACGTTGGGAATCAACCATCGAGGAAAACGATATTTCGTGGGGCAGACATGGCGTGACCATCCTGCGCTGGGCATGTTCTTGTTCAGTGACCTGTTGGCTGACATCTGCCGAGCAACCGTTGGCGACGACGCATATTTCCACAGCGACCAGTATGTCATCAAATGCGAAAAGACGGGAATGAGTTTCGCCTGGCATCAGGACGGTGCGTACGTGCATGCCAGGATTGGCGACCATCCTGAATGCGTAACCTGCTGGTGTCCCCTGGACGACGTGAACGAAGACAATGGAACGGTTTTCCTCCTGCCCGTCAGTCGCTTCGGAAAACGTGAGTTGGTCGAACACCGTCGCGACCCGGAAACGAACGACCGCGTCGGCTATTTTGGGGACGATCCGGGAATTCCGGTGATTGCCCCGGCCGGCAGCATTGCGGTCTTTTCCAGTCTGGTGTTTCATCGTAGCGGAGCGAACCCATCGGGCAGTCAACGGCGCGCCTACCTGGCTCAGTATGCTCCGACAGTAATTCGAAACCAACCGGGTGTATGGCCACAATACTGCGCAGAACCATTCCTGCAGGATGGTTCAGTTCTTAGAGGCGACAGGTCGCAGAATGGAGAGATTCATGAGCAGTTTTAGAGCAGTTTTCGAAAAGTCGTGCCGGGTTCTGGCTCGCGGGGGCGATGGTTCAGGGGCTCTGGAGCTGCTGCCGCAGCCGCGAGTCAGCGTCATACGCTGTAAAAGACGTCACGCTGTGATGTTCGGAACGTGGATCGCCCTGCTGTTGGTCAGTCCGCGACTTGTGGCTGCTCAACCGCCAAATATTGTGCTCATCATGGCTGACGACCTCGGCTACGGAGACGTCGGCTGTTATGGAAGTGAGCTTAATGAAACTCCGCATATCGATGCGCTGGCTGCAGGCGGTCTGCGGTTTACTGACTTCCATTCGGCCGGGCCAATGTGCAGTCCGACACGCGCAGCTGTGCTCACAGGACAGTACCAACAGCGATTCGGCCACCTTTTCGACACGGCCATCTCAGGAACAGATCACCGGGATCGCGGCCTGCCGCACGATGCCATGACAATCGCGGAGTTGCTGCGGCAGCAGGGGTACGCGACGGCTTGCTTCGGCAAGTGGCATCTCGGATATGTGCCTCCCTGGCTGCCGCCGAATCAGGGATTCGATTTATTTCGTGGTCTGGGTTCGGGGGACGGTGATTTCCACACACACGTCGATCGATCGGGGAACGAGGACTGGTGGTACAATAATCAACTCAGGAAGGAGAAAGGTTACACGACGGATCTGCTCACCGGCTACAGCGTTGAATTCATTGAGCAACATCGCGAGCAGCCGTTCTTCCTGTACCTGCCCCATCTGGGAATTCATTTTCCATGGCAGGGTCCCCACGATCCTCCTCATCGCCAGGCCGGCCGGAGCTACCACGACGACAAATGGGGAATCATTCCGAACCCAGGCGACGTGAGCCCTCATGTGAAAGCCATGGTGGAGTCTGTGGACGACAGCGTCGGTCAGGTGGTGGCGGCACTGAAGAAATGGCAACTGGACAAAAACACTTTGGTGATCTTTACTTCAGACAACGGCGGCTATCTGACCTACGGGGAGAACTTCCGCAATATCTCCAGCAACGGCGTATTGAGGGGACAAAAGACGGAATTGTACGAAGGCGGTCATCGAGTTCCCGCCATCGTTTCCTGGCCCGGAAAGATTGAGTCCAGCGTCACAAACGAAACGGGACATTCCACGGACCTGATGCCCACCTTCACCGCGTTGGCGGGGATTGCCACAGCTGACGTCGAAACGGATGGTGTTGATTTGGGCCAGCTGCTGTTTGATGGAAAATCTCTGCCGAAACGAACGTTGTTTTGGCGAGCGCGCAGCGAACGTGCCGTGCGGGATGGTGCGTGGAAACTGTGCTTCAACGAAACACAGGCCGAGCTGTTTAATCTGGATGACGACATCGGGGAACAGCATGACCTGGCCAGGGAGCAGCATGACCGGGTCATCGCTATGAAGGAAGCGTGGGCCAACTGGGAATCGGATGTGAATCGCAGTGCGAGTCGATTCGAAAACTAGCGCGAAGGTCGCTCTGCTGTTCCCGTGTCGAATGCGGTTGGGCAGCAAGACGTCTGCCGACCGCATGGGCGGCCGCAAACATTCATGGGAACAATGCTGTTGCCGGCAATGTGAATCCGGCCGGTGAAATTCTTTCAGGATCTACTGCAATGAAGTTTTGTGCGCAGCCTCGTTCTGCAGGACTGGTCGTCGGTTGCTGCTTCGTTCTGGCGACGCTGTTTCAATCTCCTGTTTCGGCACAGGTGCCTCGGTACGACCTGCCGATGAAAGTTGCCGCATTCGAGCAGCAGGTCCATGTTGCGTACACGGTCGCTGACGGACTACCGTCTGACCGCGTGCAAGAACTTGGTTTTGACAGCCAGGGAGAATTACTGGCACGGACGCCTGCCGGTGCGGCTCGAATTGTCGATGAGACGTGGCAGGCACATCCCCGATGGCCTCAGGGTCGGGATGAGGCAATGCGGTCAATCCGCTCCAATGCTGCACTGATTGCCATGGGAATCGACGCTGATGAGATCCGTGACTTCGCGCGGCACAAAGAAGAAACGGCAGTCGCCACAGCCGAGGGTCTGTTTGTCGGGGACATGACAACCTGGCAACTGGTCCTTCCCCGACAGGGAGCGATTCGCTGGGCACCGCTCGACATTAAAGCGGTGGCCTGGGACCGACACGGTCAACTGTGGTTTGCCTGTCCCCAGGGAGTCGGTTATCGGGTGACTGAAAAGCGGTGGCAGCTGTTTACCGGAGCAGAAGGACTGCCCTATAACGACTTTACCTGCATGACCGCCGGGCCGAAGGGAGTCTGGTTCGGTACCACCAATGGAGCGATTCGCTTTATTGATGGCGATTTTGAGTTTCGTCAGGGCCGCCGCTGGCTGGTCGACAATCACGTCAACGACATCGCCATTGACACTGATGGCAGTGCATGGATTGCCACGCCTGGTGGCGTTTCACACATTCAATATCAGCCGACGACGTTGGCGGAGAAAGCGGATTGGTTTGAAACGGAGATCGACCGCTATCATCGGCGAACTGATTTCGGCTACGTCAATCCTGCGAGGATGTCCAGTCCCGGGCAAAAGGAGTCTGCTGTTCCGCAGGCGACCGACAACGACGGGCACTTCACTGGTCTTTATCTGGGTGCGGCCAGTTTCGGCTATGCCGCGACAAAGAGTCCGCGGCTTCGGCAGAACGCGATCGATGCCTTTAAGTCCCTCAATTTCCTCAGCACCGTCACGGAAGGCGGTTCTCATCCAGCTCCCAAAGGCTTCATTTGCCGGGCCATTGAACCGAAAGATGGCCCGGACCCAAATCTACGTGACAATGCGGCTGGTGATCGGCAGCGGCGCGCCGAACGGGATGCCCTGTGGAAGATCATCGATCCTCGCTGGCCGGTCGATGAGACGGGCGAATGGTACTGGAAATGTGATGCCAGCTCCGATGAACTGGACGGCTACTACTTTGGCTACGGCATCTATTACGACCACGTCTGCCACACGGAGCAGGAGAAGGCAGAAGTTCGCGAGATCGTGAGGACTATCACGGATCACCTGATCGAACACGACTTCACAATGGTCGACCACGACGGTCTGCCGACTCGCTGGGGTCACTTCTCGCCGAAGGACATGAATCAGAATCCCGCGTGGTGGGTCGAACGGGGATTGAATTCGTACAGCATTTTGACCTACCTGAATGTGGCGTATCACATCACGGGCGATCAGAAGTACCGCGACGTCTTTCTGGACCTCGCGATCGAACATGGGTTTGGAATGAATGGCATGACGCAGCCAAAGGTGGAGTCCGGTCCCGGGTCGTTTGGTCAGGCAGACGACAATATGGCATTTATGAACTACTACCATCTGATTCGCTACGAAACGGATCCGCAGTTGCTGAGCATGTTTCACAATGCGATCTACTATCACTGGCGGGTCGAAAAACAGGAACGAAATCCGTTCTTCAACTTCGTGTACGCGGCGTGCTGTCTGGACCGCGTTCGCAAAGATCAATGGCGGGAACTGGATCTCTCGCCACCGAAACCGTGGCTGGAAGAAAGCGTCGATACACTGAAACGCTATCCAATGGATCTGATTGACTGGCCCATGTCCAATGCCCATCGCATTGATATGATTCCGCTCGCTGAGTACACGCGTGGTCCGGAGGGTGGGAACAAAGGCAAAGGCCACCGCGTCGACGGGCACGTCTTTCGGATCGATGAACAGCACGCGATCTACTGGGGAGATGATCCATGGCATCTCACGAATCACAAAGACGGGACCCGTCTTCGTGAAGGAGTTTCGTATCTGCTGGCATATTACATGGGCCTGGCTCACGGATATATTTCCGAGCCATCCGACTAAGTCCCATCAGCATCGAGTACGTGAGTCCATTGTTTGCCGCGACAGTGCGGCATTCCGTCTTCATTCATCAGAATCACCGGATTTGTCATGAAGATTCAAACGGTCAGAGTTCGTCATGCCGATCGATCAATTTGGGGGCACCTGGCGGAGCGCGAGAAGACGCTGCCCCTGGTCACACCTCTTGATATCTACCCGCAGTTTCAGGAGACGAGAGGATCCTGGTTCTGGGATTCGGGCATGGCTGTCATCGAAGTCGAAACCAGCGACGGGATTCAGGGACATGGCTGGTGTGAGGATGGATGCCGCGCCGTTGCTCCCGTCGTCGAAAACCACCTGCAGCGATTATTGATCGGTCAAAACCCCGGTGAAGTCGAAGGCATCTGGGACCGACTCTATCGTGCCACGCTGCCCTATGGTCGGAAAGGGGTCGCGCTGCAGGCAATCAGTGCCATCGACATCGCGCTCTGGGATATTCTTGGCAAGGCAGCCGGAAAGCCCGTTTACGAACTACTGGGCGGCCCGGTCCGCCCCTCGGTTCCGGTGTATGCATCGGCGCTCCACCCGGTCGGCCACGAGAAAGTTCGGGAAGAAGCACAGGCCTATGTTCGGGAAGGCTATCGGGCAATGAAGATGCGATTTCCGTTTGGGCCTGGTAATGGAGTTGACGGGATGAAGGCGAACGAGGATCACATCGCCAACGTACGTGAGGCAGTCGGGGATGACATTGAGATCATGGCCGATGCGTACATGGGCTGGGACTTCCTGTATGCAAAGAAGATGTGCCGCCGGCTGGAGAAATACAATCTGGCCTGGATTGAAGAACCGTTTGTGCCTGACGATCTGACCAGCTACGCCAGGCTGCGTCAGGAATCGGATACTCCGATTTCAGGAGGTGAGCACGAATACACGCGATATGGTTTTCAGGACATCATCGACCGTCAGGCGATGGACATCATCCAGCCGGACCTGCGGCGCTGCGGCGGATTCACGGAAGGTCGCAGGATCGCGGCTCAGGCAGCAGCGGCCGGAATCACACTCATTCCGCATGCCTATGGTGTCACCCATATTCATCTGGCCCTTGCGTTTCCTGGCATCCCCATGGTTGAGTACTTTCCATTGCCGTGCTGGGATCAGTTGCCGGATGTGGAAGTACAGCCCATTTTCCATGGCGAACCCATACCAGCGAACGGCCAGGTCACCATGGAGCCACGTCCCGGCCTCGGCGTGCAAATCAATGAAGCCATCTTTGAATGACTTCGACCGTCGAAAAACAGCGGCTGTTGCTTGATCGTCGGCGCTGCAGCCTGTAGATCTTCCGAGTGGTTGGCCATGACAAAGTCGGAGCCGCCCGATCAGTATGCGAGTCCCGGGATTGTGCCCGGTCAGGAACGAAGAGGACGGACGACGTGAGAGACAACAAGCATCAGATTCTGGTCGTCGGTGCCGGATCAATCGGCGAACGGCACCTGCGATGTTATCTGGCCACCGGGCGAGCTGATGTGGGTGTCTGCGAAATCGATACTGATCGACTGCACGCTGCAGCCGATCGCTGTGCGATCGATTTGCGTTATAATGACATCAACGAGGCTTTGAAAGAAACCTGGGACGCGGTTCTTGTCGCCTCGCCCGCACACACGCATATTCCTATCGCCACGCAGGTCTGCCAGGCCGGCTGCAACGTCCTCATCGAGAAACCGCTGTCGACGTCGCTCGACGGAATTGAACACCTCCGGCAACTCATCACGGAGAAGCAGCTCATCGCCGCGGTGAGCTATCAGGTCAGAGCCCATCCTGCCGTCCGAGGGATGAAGGCGGCTCTGGATGCGGGACGATTCGGCCGACCTCTCCAGGTCTACATGACGTCCGGACAGAATTTCCCATACTTCCGCCCGGCGTATCGGGACACCTATTTCACGGATCGCCGGACCGGTGGCGGCGCGATCCAGGATGCCATCACTCACATGCTGAATCTGGCCGAATGGCTGGTTGGTCCAATGACCCGCATCTCCGTCGATGCCGGGCATCAGAAACTGGACGGAGTCACTGTCGAAGATACCGTTCATGTGCTGGCACGCCACGACACCGTCATGGCAAGCTATGCACTCAATATGTACCAGCATCCAAACCACGGACAGATCACAGTTGTGTGTGAAGACGGCACCGCCCAGTTTGAAGCAATGGAACATCGATGGCGCTGCATGACCGAACCGGATGGGCAATGGGAAGAGTTTGTTCACAGATTCGACGGCCGTGACGCATGGTACATCGAGAACGCCGCGATCATGCTTGACGTGCTGGAGCGGAAGTGCCAGCCGCTGTGCAGCCTCGACGATGCCTTGCAGACACTGCGTGTCAATCTGGCGGCACTCCGGTCAGCCGACACTCACAGCTGGCAGGAAATCTCCTGATCGCGTTAGTGGACGTCGTAAATGCGCCAGACTCCGTTTTCATAGATCGGATCCTGACCCGTGACGACGTGGTCACGTGTGATCAGGTGGGTCATCTGCATGTGTCCCTGCATCCACTTCAAATCTGACGGTTTCAGTGGCCTCTGAAGTTGCACCGGTCGCATCCACCCAAGATCGCGCAGCCGCTGCCGCCATTCCAGAATCCCGCCGCCGTCCTGCGGACAATCTTTATAACACACAAACTCCGCTCGCTCCGCGAACCATTTGAATGCGACGGATTCACGCGGTGTCACGAACAGGCTGTCATTTGGCGTCGTCTGACGGATCCAGGCACACGATTCTTTCCACGCGGAATACTCGTTCTGTGAATAGCCTGGCGGCGTGTCGTCCCGCCCACTGCAGGCCACGATCAATACGACCACCGCAGTCACAGCGGGCAGGATGCGGCGAATCATCGTGCCGGTCCGGCTCGCGCCATCCTGCATCACCTGAGTCAGCCAGATCGTGGCCGTCAGTGCTGCGGTGACCGGCAACAGGATGTCCACCAGCCGGAAAGGATAGAACTTCAGCAGGAACGCCCGCCATGACCATTCCGGGGAACCCAGAACCGAACCATGGTGAACTCCAATAGCGACTCCTGTCGCAGCAATCGTGATCGCGGCAGTCAGCAGCAGCAGATGACGCCGCAGGACCGAAGAAGCACGGTTTTTCATCAGGCGCCAGCTGCTGTAGCCAATGACAGCTAACAGTACCGTCGAATGAATCCATGCAGACGGCGGGAATTCCGACGGATCGAGGTGGTGCTTCAGGCGCATGAACACCTGAATGCGGTTGGCGGTCGCCTGTTCTCCAGAGCTCAGATCTGACGATCCCAAAACGCGCAATGCCGGAATCACGCCCGGAAGGGAGGAAATCAGAGCCGCACCATTCATCATGGTCAATGATGAAACAACGGATCCCGGACCCGTGACTGACGGCGACCGCTGGATCCACTGACCGACAGGCCAATAGAGTTGCGCCATTTCACTCATGGAAACGGCGATGACGAACCATGCTCCGACAACCGGGTGAGCGGCGGTCGACAGTCCCAGCAGAACACCAATCTTCAGCCAGCAGCGCCGGGGACTGTCATCAGTGATCCTGAGCCACCGCGCGGTGCCCATGAAGCCAAGGCCCCATGCAGGAACCTTGCTTTCGAAGCCGCCCAAAATCCACTCACCCGACAGGTTTCCGGTGAGTGCGATGGCAGCCAGCATTGCCGCAGCAACGACAGTAGACCCGCGCCTGAGCGAGAATGCGGCGGACAGCGCCGTCCAACCCCATGCCAGCACGACGGCAGAAAAAATGCGGCCACCGACGGCAACGGCCTCCAGGGACCAGTGCTGAGTGAAGTAGCCGACCACGTAAAAGAAGACCGAGTGAGCACTTTTTGACGTCAGAAAGAAGTCACCGGGACAATAGTCGGGGTTCCAGGTCGCACGCGCTTTGCACAGGTAATGAGGCTCATTGACGCCGGGCACTGGTTCGTGCAGCAGGGAGTAGCCGGCAAAGACGACTGCGACGTACAGCACCGTCAACAGGTCGACTGGATTCGGTCGCGGAGCATTGTCAGACACGACAGTCGCCGGCGAGTTCAGAAGTCATGCGCGGGACACGAACGCGACGATTACTTCTTTGACTTTCCTTTCACCGACTTCTTTTTCGCAGCCGCCGTCTTCTTCTTTGTTTTGGGCGCTGCTGATTTGGTCGGCTCGCCGCCAAATGCCTTGTCCCAGTTTCTCCAGAATTCCGGTGTCGTTCCTGTGCGGACAATTGGACCACCCATGATTACTGCTTTCCTGTGTATGACTGTGATCTGTGACCGGACTATTGCTGCCCGTTGAATATCAAAAGTGCCCTGCATCCCGCGGGCCACTCTGAACTTCTGCCGTGCGATGAGCTGTCGGAAGACACCCGGCACCATTTGGCAGGCGTCAGGCGCGAATTCTTGGCCCAATGACGTCCTGCGTCAAGCATGGCAGGATGAATTGAGTCGGTCAGACTCTCGAGGATACCGTCTTCAGCGGCGGACAGCCGTGATTGCCCCGCAAAGTCAGCGCGCCATATTGGCCTGGAAACCCATCACTGTAAAGCGTGCCATCTCAATTGGATCTGTGATTTTGATCCCCACGATCGTGTCGATTGCGAGGATCACCCGGCGAGCACCGGAAGTATCCGGGACTCCGCGATCCAGCAGCACGAGATTGTCGCACAGCATGTAATCTGTGAAGGGCACGTTGTCACCAAACGATGTGATGACGATTCCGCTCCGTTTAATAACCGCCGGCCACTCGGACAGAATTCGGTAAAAACCAGACCGCTGCGCAGCGGGAGTAATAGTAACCATGACGACGATCCGCAGAGAACGAAACATTTTTCACAGGCGTGTTCTGTGCTGACTTCGGCATCGGTCCATTCGTGAGAACATTCAATCGGCTACAGGACCAGCAATCGTCATAACCCGAATGGTGGTCGTTCGACACTGGCGGTCGGTTTCTGATCCTCAGCGGCTAACAACGATGCCGGCTCTTCATCGACGTGCTTTCCCGACAGGTCCCGGAACAAACTGAGCCCGGCCGGAAGAAT
Organism: Planctomycetaceae bacterium; assembly: GCA_039831615.1. GTDB lineage: Bacteria > Planctomycetota > Planctomycetia > Planctomycetales > Planctomycetaceae > S139-18. Next base: position 8,704 of record JBDOMX010000412.1, on the reverse strand, counting down.
GACGAGATCGCCGAACAACGCCGCCGGCAACATGGCGACGACCATGGAGGCAAAAAACTGGTGAGGTGGCAGCGGTGCAATGAACACGGTGGCAAAGCCACACAGCAGTGCAAACGTGGTGACGACCAGCGCCCGACCCACGAGGTGCCCTGCATTGAGTATCTGAATTCGAGATCCTGGTCGACCTTTGGCATGACGCATCGCCTCCAGAAAATGAATCGTGTCATCCACACCCAGCCCCAGACAGATGGACGCAGCACAGGCACTGGCAATGTCCAGCGACGGTGCCATCCAGGCCCGCACGGCCACGGTCAACATCAGCGCGAACGTATTCGGAAGGATTGAAAACACGGCATATTGCAGGCGGCCATAAGCAATCCAGATCACGAGCAGAATGATTCCGGCCGCCAGCACGACACTCCACGACATTTCACGAATCGTCAACTGCACAATTGAAGTCAGCAACAGACTCTCACCACCCACGGTGGTCGTGAAACCAGGATGCAGTGACTCTTCGTCTGCCAGCAGACTGCGCAACGCCCCGAGACCGTCCTCGATATACTGAACCCCTCGATCGGGCACACGGAATTCAATGATGGCTTCACGACGCTCGCCGTCCCAAAAATCGGCCATGCGGCCTTTGGCCAGTCGCTCGGCGTATCGCAGCTTCTGAGACTCATATTTCCCAGGCATCAGCTGCAGTGCATTGAGAATAGAAAGTGGCTTCGAGAAGGAGTCAGAGTCAGCAATCTGCTGCTGAACGCTGGTGAGTACGTCCCAAACATGGTCGTCGGACGTCTCTTCCGACCAAGTCACGGTGACGGTCACCTGCCGCAGTCCGCCAAGTTTTTGATCGCACTGAAGCAGTCCCTGATAAGACGGTTCACTTCGGTTCAGGCGCAGGTCCAGTCGATCGTCGGGATAGAGTGTCGTGAAACTGTAGTACATGAAACTGCCGGTGAGCAGCAGGGTCACGATCGTGGTCACTGCCGGGTATCTCACACCAAACAAAATCGGTCGCTGAATCCAGCGATCCTGCCGTCGACCCGTTTGACGAGCTGCCGGTTTCCGGTGACGCACGCAGTTCGCCGCCGCCAGAGGCATGACCGTGACCACTCCCACAAACGCAACGCAAACAGCAATCGCAGAGTTGCGGCCGAAACCGTAGATCACTGGCTGAGTGCTGATCATCAAAGATGCGAAGGCCAGGGAAGTCGTCAGAGACGTCAGGAAACAGGGCCGCAGCATCCGTTTCATCGCGAGATGGGCGGCAGCGACCGGATCCTGTGTGTGTCCATATTCCTCTTCAACAGCCAGCAGGATATGGAGGCTGTCGGCGAATGCCAGGACAAGAACAAACACAGGCATATCCAGCGCGGCAAACTCGTTGAATGGCAGGCCCAGAAAATACTGCCAGCCAAACGCCAGCCCGAGTGCCGCAATGGGACCGGCCGCCACGGTCAGGGAACGTCGAGGAGCCCTCAACATCAGCAATCCGCTCAGCGTCACCACGATCGTCGCCAGCCCCAGTACATAGCCGTGCCAGGCGTGCATCGATTCCTGATGTTCTCGCAGCATCAGAACTTCGCCCGTCATGCGCAGGCCAACGCGCAGAGGGTCCAGATGTTGCCGGAGAATGCGTTCGATCGTGTCGGTGGCTGACGCACTGGAGTCACTGAATAATATCAGCATCGTGGTTCCGTCCTCGGAAAGCTGATGTCCCGCAACCAGCGGATGTTCCTGCAACTCACGGAATGCCCGGTTCCAGATTCGGTCGTCGGCTTCCTCGCTGGGAATGACGGAACGGGGTCGGCGCAACAGTCCCGTCCTGCTGGGCGCGTCACCACACCAGTTGATGCGGCATTCCGGCAAGGCGTCCTTGATTTCCCGGATCGCTTCCCTGGTGGCTTCGAACACTTCACGCCGCAGCAGCTGGTCGGACTGCAACACAGCCACGCTCGGTAGTCTGTTTCCTGTTTTTACATCCGGCGCATCACGCAGCTGACCGGAAATCTCCCCGTTGTTTCCGAGCTCGGTTTGAGACGTCTTCCACGTATCCGGCGGCTGCGCCGGAAAGCGCACCCCGCAGAGTGCCAGCACCGGTGGCACGGCGAACAGGATTCCCGTGATCAGGTACCGGCGAAGCGAACGACCGTGAGGGGATGTCATGTGCGTCTATTCAATCCGAACAGGCCGTTCGTCGACGGAACATGCACTGCCCGACGGAGGTTCGAATCGAAACCAGGGCGCGGACTTAACCGCATCCGGCCCGATCGAAAACTTCGAAAAACGGTCCCTGTTGTCTGTCTCGTTCCGGGAAAATGAACCCCGCCGAAGCCAGCACGACAGGCAGCATCGACAACTGATCTTAACGGTCGCCGACGGCGGCGCTGCATTCTCGCGAGAGAAACCGTCCGTTCAACCGAAGTCGCAGCGAGAGATATTGAATCCCACATGTTGTCGCATCTCCGGACTCTCAACATGTCACCGATAACAAGATGGGGCAGCTGCGCTGACACGGTTAGGAGGCATCAATTCAATCATGACCCGTCTGGCTCCTCTGTTGGTGGTCTTCACCGCGTTGAATCGAGATCATGGCTGCCGCGGAAAACTGCCGCCCTTGATCAGCTGCCGCAGGATCCATCCATTGACACTGATCACCAGATTTTCAAAACACGGGAAGACTCAGCGTGGCGCACAAGATTCTGGCGGTGGACGTGGGCAACTCCCGCGCCAAATTCGGCATCTTTGAACGGATGCATGACGAGGTGCAGCCCGTTGCCGTGTCAGCGGTGCCGCTGCGCGGCCAGCACGACGTGGCCACGCGGCTGACCAGTTGGATGCAGCCATTCAACGTCGACAGCAGCATTGCGGCCGGATCGAATCCTCCGGTTCTCGATCGGCTCATTGAAGAATGGCCGGAACATCTTCCACCGGTGTCGGTCATTCGGACCACACGTGCGATTCCCGTCACCATCGCCGTTGATCAACCCGACACCGTGGGCCTCGATCGCATCCTCAACGCCCTGGCGGCCGCTCGAATGAATCCTGGACAATCTGTCATCGTGGTCGATTCCGGCACCGCAACGACCGTCGACCTGGTCTCGGAGACGGGAGAGTTTTGCGGGGGCACGATTTTCCCCGGGCTGCGACTTTCAGCCTATGCGCTGCACGACTACACCGCCCGTCTTCCGCTGATCGACGTGGATGCCGAACCGCCCGATTCGCCGAGACTTCCGGGGAAGACCACGGAGGAAGCGATACGAGCTGGATTGTTCTGGGGGCAACTGGGCGCGATCCGCGAGATCGTCAATCGCATCGCGCACGACTGCAGTGAACAGCCTGCTGTGATTTTGACTGGCGGCGGCGGCCGGCTGCTGAGTCGGCATCTTGATCAGGCGACCTGCGTAGAGGCCCTTGCGCTGCACGGCCTCGCGATGCTGGCCGGTTGAGTCGGACAACGAGTTGTTTGCCGGCGTCCGGCCATGAGCGGTTCAGATTTCAGGGAATTCCCTACAAAACGCCGAATCGTGGCAAGATTCCGGCTGGGACACATCTAGGATGCCGCTTTGCACGCGGTCAAGGTTCCGCGTTTGAACGGACGGTGTCTGGACTTTGGAGGTTTTGATGAGGCGGTTTCTGGTCGCTGGGAATTGGAAAATGAATACGGATCAGGCGTCCGGCTCGACTTTGGCCACGGCATTGGCGAGCGCGGCATCAGCAAAGCATGATGCCGTCGATGTGCTTGTCTGCCCGCCATTTCCGTATCTGTCAGCGATTGGCAGTGCCACGAGGGGCAGTCGTATTCAGCTGGGAGCCCAGGATGTGTACTTTGAAGCATCAGGAGCATTTACGGGAGAAGTTTCCGTCGCCATGCTCAAAGACGTCGGCTGCAGTTACGTCATCGTGGGGCACAGTGAACGCCGCCACGTCATGGGGGAATCGGACGATACAATCAATAAGAAGGTTCGCGCCGGCATCGACGGCGGGCTGCAGGTGATCCTCTGTATTGGCGAGTTGCTCAGTGAACGCGAATCCGGCCAGACCGAAAACGTGCTCGATCGACAACTGGCGGGTGGACTCAGCGGAATCTCCGAGCAGGAGGCAGGCGATCTTGTCATTGCCTACGAACCTGTGTGGGCCATCGGAACCGGCGTGACGGCCACAACCGACCAGGCAGAATCAGCGCATGCCTACATTCGCAAATGGGTGGCCGAACGCTACAATTCCGCGTTTGCCGATCGGCTGCGGATCCTCTACGGCGGAAGCGTCAAAGCAGATAACGCGGAGAAGCTGATGCAGGAACCCAATGTGGACGGAGCCCTGGTCGGAGGAGCCAGTCTCAAAGCAGACAGTTTTGTTCCCATCATTGATGCCGCGAAACACCTGGCATCTGCATGATCTACGGTTCGGCAGACTGCGTTGTCGATCCTCCTGGCAACTTCGTTTTCCACTAATATTCATGTCAGCAAACAGTCGTTCGCTGTCCGTCCTCCTGACGCGGCGGCAGGAATTCCGCTGATTTTGGAGCGTTACAACTATGTCGTCGTCCTACGTGATCTGGACTCTTTCGGTCCTCCTGTTGTTGACCAGCTTGTTCATGATTCTGCTGGTTCTGATTCAGCGGGGTCGTGGTGGCGGACTGGCCGGTGCGTTTGGTGGCATGGGCGGACAAAGCGCCTTCGGGACACGTGCCGGTGATGTTTTCACCAAGATCACTGTCGTTGTCGCCATTGTATTTATTCTCCTCGCGTCGCTGCTGGGGAAGGCAATGCGTGGACATCAGGAAGAGGTCGATTCAGGAATTGCCGGAAATTTTGGGGGAGGGGCAAAGGTCGAATCCGTCGAATCCGCTTCTGACGATGATGCCGCTCCTTCAATGAAAGCCGTTGAAGAAGATGATTCTTCCGGGGACGGCGACGAGGCGACTTCAGATACACCGTCCAGTGACGAAGCGGCCGAACAGCCAGATGACTCAACGCCGTCGGCGACGGGCGAAACAGAGACGACTGAGCCAGCAGATGCCGAGCCGACGGAAGCGGTGCCAGACGGCAAGTCGCCTGAGACTCCGATCGAAGATTCGACCACAGAATGACAGAAGCACGGCGCCGTCACGCCGCATGACCTTTGGCCACGACTGGCGTTTCTTGCGCCTGATTCCTCAGAAAGATCAGACACTTGCTGCTGAGTATGACAGGTTTCGGCAATTCGGCGTCGCAGACAGACGCAATTTCCGTCAGCACTGAATTGCGCGCCGTCAACAATCGGTATCTCAAGCTGAATATGCGGCTGCCCGATTCGCTCAGTCGTTTCGAGGCCGGAATTGAAAAACTTGTCCGCGCACGCATCACGAGAGGGACCGTGCAACTGACAATGCGGGCTCGATATCCTCGCAATGTCAGTGGTTATGTGATTGATGCGGAAGCACTTCAGGAGTATCGCCGACAGCTCGAATCGCTGTCTTCCGGCTCAGACACTGTTCAGACGCCCGCACTCACCGATCTGCTCACACTGCCTGGCGTGGTCGTGGAGTCGGAACTGCCGCCCGAACTGGTGGATTCTTTTTGGCCGGCAATCGAACGGACACTGTCAGAAACCCTTGATCAGTTTGACGACTTTCGCAGAACGGAAGGCGACCAGATGCAGGAGGATCTGCATCGCCAGTGCCAGCTGATTTCGGACCAGGTTGGTGCAATCACCACACTGGCGCCGGAGGTGGTCACTGAATACCGCACCAAGCTTCTGGAAAGACTCTCACGGGCTGTGGCAGAATCGGGCGTCACGGTCTCTGAATCCGATGTCATTCGTGAAGTCGCGATCTACGCTGACCGCTGCGACATCAACGAAGAGATCACTCGGCTAAGGTCACATTTGCAGCAGTTTGCCACGTTCCTCAACGGGAAAACGTCGCTTGGCAGGAAACTGGAATTCCTCGGACAGGAGATGTTCCGGGAGATCAATACCATCGGCTCCAAAGCCAACAACGTCGCGATCGCACACAATGTGGTGGAAATGAAAGCCGCCATCGAACGTATCCGCGAAGTGTTGCAGAACGTCGAATAGTGGTCTGTCAAAGCTTAAGTTTAGGGTAGCCGGATTCGCAGAAATTCGGAATGCTCGGCAGTTCCCTGAAGTCTTGCGACTACTCGGGGCGAATCCTAATCTTTGTTCCTGACAAAACAGCAGGCAATCGTTTCCGGTTGAGCAAGGTCCCCGCATTCACGCCATGTCAGATTCCGGCAGTCAATCGAACACCAGCCCCATCGTGGTCCTGTCTGGTCCCAGTGGCAGCGGGAAAACGACGGTTGTGGAACGTCTCGTCAGGGAATCGCCGGTTCCTCTGATTAAGTCGGTTTCCGCAACCACACGACCTCCACGAACCGGGGAAGTCCATGGGGATTCCTACTATTTCCTGGCCGATGACGAGTTTCGTCAGAAGCTGGACAACGACGAATTCCTCGAGCACGCCGAAGTGTTTTCGTCCGGGTTTCTCTACGGGACCCTCAGATCCGAACTGGATCGTGCCTGGAACACGCCGGCATGGGCATTCCTGGAAATTGACGTCCAGGGGGCCATGAAGGTAATGCAGCCGTACCCACGCGCTGTTACGATCTTCCTGAAGACGCCGTCTCCGGAAGAATTCGAGCGGCGTCTGCGGGCTCGCGGAACGGAGACCGAAGCGGTGATTCAACGCCGTCTGGCGACGTCCGCCCGGGAACTTGAATTTTCCAGCCGATACCGCCATGTCGTGGTCAACGACAAACTGGATCGTGCTGTGAGTGAAATCTGCGAAATCCTGAAGTCTGAGGAGACTCAATCGCATGCTGGATGATTTTCGAGAAGACGACATTGTCCGCAAGGTCGGTGGCCGGTTCAAACTGTCCTCTCTGTTCCAAAAACGAATGGTCGCCCTCAATCGCGGTGCCCAGGCACTCGTCGATCTGCCGACACGTGACCTGATGGAAATCGTGGTCGCGGAAGTGAAAGAGGACAAGATCTATCTGGACACCAGCGGCCGCGTGCAGGCGGTGAAAGACGAATCCGAAACCGTCGACACGCTGGACGCATTGCTGGCAGAAGACGACGGTGGTCCTGGTGTTGACGACCTGGCAGACTGACCGGTTCGCTGCTGCGACTCATCCGTAAAGCAGCAGTGTTCGGGGTCAATGTCAAAACGACGTCGCGAAAGTGCACATGTCACAATCACTCAATGACTGTGAGATTCTGCTGGGCGTGACGGGTGGCGTGGCGGCCTACAAAGCGGCCGATCTTTGCAGCAAGCTTGTCCAGCAGGGAGCCGGCGTTTCTGTAATTCTCACCCGGTCCGCTCAGAAGTTCATTGGCCGCACCACATTCGAAGCACTCACCGGTCGTCCGGTCAATACTGACCTGTTCCAGCCGAGTGAGCATTTTCGCGGAGAACACATTGGACTGGCCCAGCGCGCCGATTTAATTGTGGTGGCGCCGGCAACGGCCGCATCGATGGCTCGTCTGGCCATCGGCCTTGCGGATGATCTACTCACCACCACGATTCTGGCGTCGACCGCTGCGGTCCTGATCGCACCAGCCATGAACTGTGACATGTGGGCCAAACCGGCTGTCCAAAGGAACGTCGCCCAGCTCAAAGACGATGGTTTTGACTTCATCGATCCCGAAACAGGATGGTTGAGCTGTGGCCAGCTTGGTGCGGGCCGCATGGCTTCACCGGATGCCATTCTGAGTCGGATTCGGCAGGGACTCAAGCGATCTTCGAGTTGAGTGTCTGTGTGTGACGATTCTGGAAAGCGAAATGTGACTGCCGGTGCACCTGCGACGAGAAGATGGCAAAGCAACGTTCGCTCGCCACGGTGAGTCGATTCGCCATTTGTGGTTTCCAGCACAAAGTAAATGATCATCATGCGCATTCTGGTCACAGCGGGTCCCACCCGGGAATTCGTCGATGATGTCCGCTTTCTGTCCAATGCCAGCAGCGGGCGGATGGGGTATTCGATTGCTGATGCGGCGATCAAACGCGGTCACGAAGTCGTATTGGTGACCGGCCCCGTCGACCTGCCGTGCCCCGCTGCTGCAGAAGTTCACGCGATCGAGACCACAGACGAACTGCGGGCGAGATGTCTGGAGTTATTTCCGCAGTGTGACGGTGTGATCGCCACTGCCGCGGTTTGCGACTATCGGCCGAAGGAACGTGTCACCGGAAAAATGACAAAAACCGGCCGACCGATTGTGCTGGAACTCGTGGAAACGTCCGATGTTCTGGCTGAACTGGGAAGCCAAAAAGAACATCGGTGGGTGGTCGGTTTTGCTCTGGAGTCGCAGGACCCGCGCACGAATGCCATGCGAAAACTTCGGATGAAAAACTGTGACTGCATCGTACTCAACGACACCTCTGCCATCTCATCGCTGGATAATCACGTGGAAATCCTTTCACCGGAAGCTGAGACCATTGCCGAGTTCCACGGGCCGAAAACTGAGATCGCCGCGCAGCTGATCGTCTTCGTGGAATCGTCGATTGCGAAGGGGCCCTACAGCAATCCAAACGTCCGGCCTGGTCATTAAACCGAACAGACCCGCCGCAGAGGGGTTTGCGACGAGCCTGTGATATAGCTTCAGGGCTCCTGATCTCTTGCCGGGTCCCTGGCCTGTGGTTTGTTTCGCAAGCGGGGTCAGTCGGAGAATTTACGTGGATTTGGGCGGCGTTCGTTTG
>JBDOMX010000975.1:0-4901 GCA_039831615.1 Planctomycetaceae bacterium | reverse complement strand
TCGCCGGTGTGGGTGATGGCACCGGTTGTTTCGACAGGTTTGCCTTGTTCGGTTGCCCGCCATCTCCCGACGTGATTGAAGCCTTCAAACGGCATTCCCAGCGGGTTCATGTTTTTGTGACAGCTCCAGCACTCTGCCTCGTGAACGACGCGGAATCGTTCGCGGAGCGTCTTGTGTTCGTCATCGGGAATCTGAGCATCGACATTGATTGGCACATCCATCACGACGCCCGCCAGCAATTTCTCGCGAATCCACTTACCGCGGCGAACCGGGTCGTTGTCGAAGTTTCCGCTATGGGCAATCAGCCAGCTGGGCTGTGTGAGAATTCCACAGCGCTGGTCTTTGGGAGCTCGAAACACTTTGCCGTTCTGACGGATCAGTCTGTCGCTGCTTTTCGCCTTGTCATACCCCTGCTCGAACGGGTCGAGATTGTAGCTCTGCACATGGTGCGTTTGCCGGTAGTTCTCTTTGCCGCGAGCACGCTGAATCTGCTGAGCATCGTTCTTTCCATTCCAGTAAGCCACGACGACTTTATTGGTGGTCAACAACTCGTAGAGGACGTTTTTGTCATCCTGAAGGATGTGCCGAATCAGACTGTCAGTGTCGTACGCCAGCTTTGAAGCACTGCCTTGGACAAACTGCTTGAAACCGTCGCGTTTTGTGAATTTGTCGACATCCTTGAAGACTTCGTGAGCCTTGTAATAACCAAAGAACTCGCGAAAGAACTGCAGGATTCGAGGGTTCGGAGTGGAGAGATACGTGCGATTGTGGGTCGTCAGCCAGCCGTTCTGGCGAGCATCCAGGATGTTTCGAACCACGCGTTCGACGTCGGCACGCGTCTTCAACTTTCCATCTTTCATTTCCATGACCAGCGAACTGTGTCCGGCTGCCCAGGTCGGCCTCAGCGTGGACATCGTGCGTTTGATCGGGGCTTGGCTGTTTTTTGTGTAGACGTCGACTGTCTCGATTTCTTCGACGCCGAATGCCGGCTTGTTGTGGAACGCGTAGTGAATCGCGTAAGTCAATTCGTGCGGCGACAGAAACCGTCGACCATGCTCATCGGATTCGCCCAGTCCGAGTTCCATGCGATAGACGAACTCCGGAGTCAGCGTGAGGTAGATCAGAACCGCCTGCAGAGCCATTTCGTTGCCGAGTTTCGCGTTCTTCCGAAAGACGTTGTTCCAGTAACTTTCATATTCCTCGTTGGCTGGCGGCCGCCGCAGGAACAGCGCGTAGACGACATCCAGGGCCTTGTCGAAATCTCCGCGGGAGACAGCCCCTTCGGTTTGCACGATCTTCCGAAAAATCAGAGGGACCCGTCCGCGGTATTCGTTCGCGGTGGTGGTCACTCCGCCGACAAACATCGCTTCGTTGTTTCCGGTCCGACTTCCTTTGTTTTTCACCTGCGTGACAATCCGCACCTTCTGGCCGACAGTCAGGATCTGAGCCATCGTCTCGGCGTTGACTAGCAACGCTTCCAGCGAAGACTGATCGGCGACAATCGAGGCGTAGTCCGTAAATCCTGATGCGTGATGAACGAACTCGAAAAACGGGTTGGCGTATTTCTGGTCGGCGAAATACCGAGTTGCCATCAGCTTTCCCTTGTGCGGGCCGCGCGTGATCAGATGATTCCCCGTGCCTCCGATCTTGACGCTGTACCACGGAGCCCGTCCGTACGCGTTGCCCCAAATCGCGTCGTAAATGATCGGCCGCTGACGCCACAATCTCGCGGGTGTGTACGGCATGTCCGTCACGCTGCCATCGAAAAGTGACTTGTGATCGACGTAATTTCCGAACTGCGGCAGCAGCAACTTCTCGTCCAGACCGAATCCACGGCCAAACCGCTTCAGTTCCGTGTCGATCTGCTTGAGGAACTCTGACTTTACGGACGCCTTCGGCTGAGTGCTGTCACTCGGCGGCATTTCCCTGAACTGCATCTGAGCGAAAATCCGGCTCCATGTTCGAGCTGTCTCGTCGTTCGACATGTCATAGCCGACGGTGTCGAGCCGTAGCTCACCTTTCGGTTTCGCCGGTCCGTGGCAATCGATGCAAAATTTTGTCAAAAAGCGTTTGGAGGTCGCCTCGAACAGTACGCTGGCTGATTCCGTTGCTTCGTGCGCGGAGACGTAGCCTGGCACGACTGCCAAAAGAAAGACCGCACACAACCCCGATATCAACGGAGAAGGCATCCGACAGAATCGTAATGCTTTGGAAGTTTCCATACATCGACGTTAACCCAGCGTCGATCGAATTCATAGCAGACTGTGGAAGAACAGTGTTTGCCGTCGGTCATTATGCCCGGATTGGTTTGAATCCACGTGCGTGCTATCGCTGGTGTAGGAAATCGCCATGCCCCCGAGTATCGCTCGAAGTCAACGCAAGACTTGCTCGGGTATATCGGTGAGGCGTCTCGCTCCGATGCCGAATTTGAAAGTCGATCAGCGGGGGGCAAGTTGCAAATTCAAGTTTGGCCAACGAAAGACCTGAAGTGCGCGTTCTCAGGTGGAAGATGGTCGCGTAAAGAGAGGATTGAAGACGCTCTGATTCCGGATTCCCATTGGTAGCACCTGTTCGCGATCGGCTGGGTCGCCGCCAGCTCACTTGGGGCGATGGTCGTCGCAGCGTTGAGTGCTGATGCCGCCAGTCATGCACCCAGTGTTACTCGTCATGCTCTAAGCGGGAAACATGTCACGACGTCGCACGGAACGGATACAAAAGGGGTACAAAAGTACAAAAGGGTACAAAAGGGGACACCCAACTGGCCTGTGTCCCGGTTCCGAAACGGACCGCCTGGTGGAATGGATCAACGAAACCAGTTTGCATTGCGGTAGATAAACAGCGCCGCCCGCCTCGAGTTGCCGGCCCGGCAGCGCCGCGCGAACCGCCGCGAAATTTGATCATCAACGGTCGGATGCGCTGCAGTTGGGGCGCCGTGTGCGTCTGAGGCAGGAGGCCGTTGCACCTCGTCCTGTCATGCCCACATTGCCCATGCACTCTTCTCTCACGTCACGGTACCAGGCTGTGGTCTGGAATGTGGTGTCCCCTTTCGCTCGGCTCCTTTCGCTCCGGCAACAGACGGAACGCACAGCACTCCTATGGGAACTCGATCCGCTCGGTTGCGATGTGATTGTGAAGCGGTTCGAGCACTTCACCGGGCAGAAGGCGGAACGTATCCCAGCCGGGGATGTGGCGGCGTGAGCTGGAACCGTTCAGCGTGGGATGGGCATGGTCTCTGTGCCGATCACGTCAATGTACGAACGCCAGGCGTAGACCCGGTCGCGCTTCTTCCCCGTGACTTCGTGAAGCACGCTGGCACGACACAGCGAATCGATGGCTTTCTGCGTCGTGGGTTTTGTCGCACCAAGCAGTTTCCCGGCACGCGCAAGCGTGACCACCGGATGCTGTGGAAGAAGCTCGAACAGCCGCAGCGAATTGACGGTCGCCGTTTCGTGTTGAGTGGCCTTCTCGCGGTCCGATCCGACGACCTGGAACAGGCGCTGAGCAGTTGCGACTCCGTCGCTTGCCGATTCGATCACACATTGCAGAAAGAACTCGACCCATCCCTCCCAGTCGCCATGCGTCCGCACGGCAGTCAGTCGCTCGTAGTACTCCTGCCGGTGACGTTTGAATCCAAGACTGACATACAGCAGCGGCGACGAAAGAAGCCCCCACAACTCGACGAGAAGCGTGATCAGCAGCCGGCCGATTCGCCCGTTCCCATCGAGAAACGGATGGATCGTCTCAAACTGCACGTGCGCCAGACCGGCCCGCACGAGTGGTGGCAGAGCCTCGTCACTGTGAATCCACTGTTCCAGTGCGGTCAGGCATTCCGGAACATCGTCCGGTGGTGGCGGAACAAATCGCGCGTTTCCCGGACGCCTCCCGCCGATCCAGTTCTGCGATGTTCGAACCAGCCCCGGCTGCTTGTCGCTCCCGCGAACGCCCCGCATCAGTCGCTCGTGAATCGAGCAAAGCAGACGTACGCACAAGGGCAAGCCTCGCGGCTTCGCGATTTCAGCTCGAGCGAATATCAGCGCATCCACGTAGTTGCAGACTTCCTCCACGTCCGCCGGCCGGTCCGACTGGCGGGTTGCTTCCCAGGCGACGACATCCTCAAGCGTTGCCTGCGTGCCTTCAATCTGCGACGACACCACCGCCTCCTTGCGGACGAAGCCGTACAGAAACCAGTCGGGGCTAGGCACCATGGTTCCGGCGATCTCAAGGCGACCTACGGCAGCGACGGCTTCGGCATGCAGATCGGCGAGGCTGCCCACAATGCGAAGCACGGGCCGTGTCGGCGGCAGCGGGTACGGCATAAACGCCTTGACCACTTCACATGCGACTTCCTTCGAAATGTACTTACCGGTTTTTCTGACCATGCCTGGTCAATCCTCCCTTACTCATGCGGATTGCTAGTAAAGAAGTCTTTCATAAAGAATCGCGTTAGTCAAGGAGTCTTTACCAGATCGGCCGACTGGAAAACGCACTGTTTTCGGAAATCGAGTGACCACGGGGAGCTGGCGGCGTGATTGATCTTGCCAGTCCGTACTCACACGACACAAAGGAACAAAGGGGACACCCACATTTCAAAAAGAACAAAGGGGACACCCACATTTCAAAAACAAAAGGCAACAAAAGGGACACCCACATTTGATGATCCCGATCAGCGAATCGCGGTTTGTCGGCGCTGACCTCCACAACACAAACCCTGTGCATCGCGGCAGATAAGGGGGAATTACCGCTCGAGTTGCCAGGTCGGCCCCGGCCTGCGAACCCCGGAGCTCTGGGAGCGGAAACGGGCGTCTGAGTGCCCCTGTTCGGTCCAGACCGCCGCTGCGCCGCACGATGCAGGCATCTCGGCCGGTCTTGCTCACATTGCCCACATTCCCGCGTGACGCGTC
>JBDOMX010000712.1:2775-4905 GCA_039831615.1 Planctomycetaceae bacterium | reverse complement strand
CAAGTCGCGGCTCCACCTCGGCAGCGAGCAGCAAATTCAACAGATCGTCACGATGAGACGGCATTGACGAAACGCCTGACCGCCCATCACAGCATTCCTGCAACTGTTTCACCGACGCCGTCAGGACGTCGATGCCAAGACAGCGTTCGAATGCCTGCCGGTACGTCGTCACAGCAAATGAGTGTTCCGGGAGCCGTTCTGTCAGGGGGCCGCGGATTTCGCCGGCGGCGGTTCGAACCAGCTGCTCGGTGAGTTTCATCTGGTCGCGCCAGGACGTCCCCGATCCATACCATTCCACGATCATGAATTCGGGGTTGTGGAGGATTCCCTGTTCCGCGGCGCGAAATGACCGAGTGATCTGGTAAATACTGCCGCAGCCGCCCGCGAGCAGTCGCTTCATTGACGATTCCGGCGACGACTGGAGAAACATTCTGTCGCCGCCGACTGCGACCTCAAACGGGTCCACGTGAGCGTCGATCACCACGTCACGAGACAGCAGCGGGGTGTCGACTTCGAGGTAACTGCGTGCGACGAAGAAATCGTGAATGCTCTGGCGCAACCGGGCGCGATGTCGCAACATTTCGATCGAGCACTTCTGCCGCCAGTCTGCTGATCGAAACGACATCACACCCTCTCCGCGACATACCTCACGGCACCCGCAAGTCGCTGCATGCCATTGCGGATTTTGTCTGGTGATTCGACTCCAAAGCTGAGTCTCATCTGACGGCGAGGTCGGTCGGACCACGACGCCGGATAACACAATTCCCCGGGAACGTAGATCACCTTCGCCTCCTGGGTGGCATATCGAAACAACGGGCTGTCAAAACCCGTCTGAATTTCGGCAGGCAATGTCATCCAGACGTATAAACCGCCGGCCGGTCGTTCCCATTCAACTCCCACGATTTCAGCAAAGAACTCGTCGGCTGCTGCCAGCATCGCATCTCGTTTTGTCCTGTAGCCGGCAATCACCTGTCGCACGTGTGCCGCATACGAACCGGACTGCAGCACATCGGCGATCAGATGCTGGTTCAGTCGCGCCGACCCGAAGTCTTCGTTCCCCTTGAGATCGCTGACGGGTTTCACGAGAGCTTCCGGGAGAATACTCAGACCAACACGCAGTCCGGGGGAAAATGTCTTGGAGAATGTCTGTGCCAGGATCACGTTTTGTTGCCGGTCATCGTATGACCAAAGACTGGGTAGTACCGGACCGTCGTACCTCAGTTCCCGATAGGCGGCATCTTCGAGCAGCCAGAGTGGTTGGTCGGGCGACGACCAGTTTTTCACAGTTTCGACCAGATCTTTTCGTCGGTCGGGCGAAATGCTGGTGCCAGATGGATTGTCATAGTAGCTCACAGCATAGACCAGTTTGATCCGGCCCCGTTTTCCCTGATCGGTCAGTGTGCGCAGCGTTGTTTCCAGTCCGGCTGGCTGCATCCCCTGCTGATCTGTCGCCACGGGAATCACTTCGGCACCTGCGCTGGCCAGCACACTCAAATAAACGAAGTACGTTGGAGCAGCGACCAGACAAATGTCGCCCGGTTCAAACAACGCCTGACTCAGCAGACTGAGCATCTGCTGCGATCCGGTTGTCAGCACGATCCGATCGATCGGCAGATTGTCGACCGCAGGATTATTTTCAAGCACTGCCAGATGGCTGCGAAACACTGCCCGCAGTGTTTCGACGCCTGGTGTCGTCCCATACTGCAGGGTCGATCGGCCGCCGGTGTCGTGAGTCAGGACGCGACTGGCTGCGTCCAGGATCAACTCCGTCGGTAAAGTCGTCTCATCGACGAAACCGGCTGCCAGTGAAATACAGTCCGGATACTGAAACGCAGCCTGCATCAGGTAGCTGATCGCCTGGTCCGCAGCTCGTTGAGCCGCCATACTGAGTCCTGGAGTGCGCATCGAGAGATCGTGCCTTTGGGGATTCCAGTCAAACAGGCGTAACGTCGACAAGACATCAACGCCGCTCAGGAAGCAGTGAATCTGCTCGTGAAGAATCGCGAGCCTGTTTCCGCAAATCGCATCGCGATCTTACGTGACCACCGACGCGCAGACCGCATCCCCCTCCTGAGGACCATGTTGTGTCAGCGTCAGGATTTCCGGGCCGTCTTCGGTCATCAGGACCGT
>JBDOMX010000712.1:0-2765 GCA_039831615.1 Planctomycetaceae bacterium | reverse complement strand
CGACAGGGAACCATCCATCGTTCGCACAGTCCAGTTGTCGGTCGGATCCAGTCGTGTCTTCCAACCACCGACATTCAACATCGGTTCAATGGTAAAGCACGTTCCCGGATTGAGAAGATTCCGATTTGATGAAAGGTCGGGGAAATGCGGGATTCCTGGATCCTGATGGAAGTCGCGTCCGATTCCGTGCCCCTGATACTCGCGAACCACCGAGTAGCCTTCCTCGCGCGCAAACGTCTGTATGGCTCGACCAATCGCCGACACCCTGCACCCCGGTTTGCACGCCCGAATTCCCCGGAACAAAGCCTCAAATGTCTTTTGTACCAAAAGACCGGCCGTTTCAGACACTTCTCCGATCATGAACATTTCGGACTGATCGCCGTACCAGCCGTCGACAATCGTCGTGATATCCAGATTGACAATATCCCCTTCCTTCAGGGGAGCACTGTTGGGGATACCATGACAGACCACCTCGTTCACGCTGGCGCAAATTGTATTCGGATATCCGTGATAACCCAGACAGGCGGGGGTATGTCCATGATCCTTCGTATAAGTGTGCGCCATCTCATCCAACTGAAGCGTGGTTGTTCCCGCCACCATGTGTGGTCGCAGAAAATCCATGAGCTCGGCGTTGAACTGGCTCGCAGTGCGCAGACCGTTCCGCTCTTCGTCCTGCAGGTAAAGAGGGATTCGTTTCTTCAGCCGAGTCAACGGGGGTGCTCCGGTGCCAATTCCAGTCAGGATCCTGCCTCAATCGCTCGTGCGATTATTGTGGCCCATTCGCGCATGTCAATCGGACCGCATCGACGGCTCGTGGCTGCTGTCTCGATGTGCGGACGTTCCAACGGCGGCTTCACCCGTCCATTTGACCGAGCCGCACTATTGTCGGCGGCTGACCGTCCGCTGATGATGTCGGTCGAGCGGCCATGTGGAGCCCGCTGCGTCCCACCTCAGACGCGCCACTGCACCAGCGAGAACCGCACCAGCGAGAACCGCACCAGCGAGAACCGCGCCGGCGGGAATTCCGCAACTGGCTGATTCTCCGAGTCCCCTGAGATCCGGTCGACGTCACGAGTGGCAAGATTATCACTGGTCTGCATCAGAATGCCAGCTTGTCCGGCATGTCTTCCATGAATCGATAGCCGCCATCCAGGACGCGGCGACTGACGGAAACTTTTACGCCGTCGTCATTACTCCAAAGCGCTTTGAAACGCTGTTTGATGACGCGACGGCTGTTGAGACAGAACGCGTCCGCCAGTTCGGCGGCCTGCTTCGCTTCCGGGGCGCCCCGTTTTTCCAGGGCAATCGCGCGCGAGATCGTTGCTGACATCGCAAACAGTTCGTTGACCACGTCGACCAAACGAAAAAGAAACGCCTGGCGCCGCTCCAGTTTCTCGCGGAACAATGCCATTCCGTGGAAACTTTCCCGTGCCAGTTTGGCCGCAGATCGGTGAATGAAGCGGAGATGCTTCGCCCAGCGTCCGTAGGCTCCGTACCACGGCGTAAAGATGCTCTTGAGCCAGCGCGTGGGATACCAGCCACCATAAAAGGCGCCGATTGACGGCAATGCCTTCAACTTGTCGAAGGCTGTTGCCTTAGGATCGATGATTGCCCCCGCCACAGAAAGGTGCTTGTCCACGGCTTCACGGGCCATGAGCAGATGCATGATTTCGGAAGACCCTTCGAAGATCAGGTTGATCCTTGAGTCACGCATTGTGCGTTCCACGGGAATCGGCTTCTCGCCTCGGTCACGCAGACTCTTTTCGGTTTCGTATCCGCGACCACCGCGAATCTGCATGGTATCGTCGATGATCTTCCATGCCTGAACAGTGTTCCATTCCTTGCAGGCCGCGCTCTCCAGGCGGAGGTCCAGCTTCTTGTCGTTAGAGAGGTAACTCGTCAACTTGACGATCGATTCCATGGCAAACGTGGTTGAAGCAATATCACTGATCTTGTGCGCCAGGCTCTCGTGCTTCCCGACGGGCACTCCCCACTGGACGCGCGTGCTCGCCCACTCTCGAACGATTTTCAGCGCGCTCTTGCTCATGCCAACGCAGGTGTTTGGAATCGACAGTCGTCCGTCGTTCAGCGTCGTCAGAGCGATCTTCAGGCCGCGACCTTCCTGACCAATCAGATTCCCGACCGGAACCCTGACGTCCGAAAACGTGATCACGGCATTGGCGAGGGCCTTCAGTCCCATGAAGCGGCAGCGGTGTTCAACCACAACACCTTCCCAGTCGGTTTCCACAACAAACGCCGACATTTTTCCGGTATCTTCATGCTTCGCCATCACCACCAGGAGTTTCGCCAGTGTGCCATTGGTGCACCACAGCTTCGTTCCGTTAAGAATGAAGTATTCCCCGTCTTCGCTTCTGCGTACATTGGTGGTCAGTCGAGCTGGATCCGAGCCGACTTCCGGTTCCGTCAATGCGAACGCTGAGATTTCTCCACTCGCACAACGTGGCAAGTATGCCTGCTTGAGTTCATCGGAACCAAACAGTTTGAGAGGCTGTGGGACGCCAATGGACTGGTGAGCGGACAGCAGCGCTGTCAGGTTGCCGCAGCAGCAGCCCAGCAACTCCATCACCTGCGCGTATTCAAGCTGGTCGAAGCCCAGACCGCCGTATTCCTTCGGGATCTTCATGCCGAACGCGCCCATCTTGGCCAGTTCAGCAACATGCTCCATGTTGTATTCGCCGGAGTGATCGACTTCGATCGGATCCCACGTGTCACGAAGAAAGGTTCGAAGTTTCTCAAAAAACTCT
>JBDOMX010000758.1:4616-4907 GCA_039831615.1 Planctomycetaceae bacterium | reverse complement strand
GCTCCGAGTGTTCCCACGGCGTTATTGAAGGCAAAGACGGTCGCTGGGGCCTGACCCCCGATGTCGGTGACCGCGCCCCACGTCGTCGAAAGACTCCAGTCGGAAAAGAACTTCACGAAAAATAAGATCCCGCAGAACGTATACGGATCTTCGTACCACAACAGGGCGATCAGCAGCAGTCCTCCTGCGATGGCCTTCCCCGCGAACCCAACCGCAGAACGTGCGAAGCGTCGGCTTCCGGTACGCCGAATCATCACGTCGTTCAGCCATCCGCCCGCTGCACCACCGATG
>JBDOMX010000758.1:0-4606 GCA_039831615.1 Planctomycetaceae bacterium | reverse complement strand
ATTTCAGACCATGAACTTCGGCGAGGAACAAAGGAATCCAGGCGGAGAAGATGCTGTCAGCCGTCGCGCTGAGGATCATTTGCAGGTTCAGTGTCAACAGGTTTCGGATTGACCGGGGCGTCATCCGTCTGAACATCTCACGAAAACCCAGGCGTTTCGCCTTGTTGCCGGCATTTTCACCCTGCTGAATCAGTGCACATTCCGCATGATTGACGCGAGGATGTTTCGCCGGTGAGTTGCGGTACAACGTCGCAAACAGCGCGGCATGCAGGAACCCAATCAGCGTCAATCCGAAGACCGCAGTTCGCCAGGGCACCTCAAGGATGCCGAGCACGAGCGAGCCGATCAAAAGATTTGCACACAGCCCGCCGGTTCGACCAAAGAATACTCCCACCCAGCCCTGCAAGGTTGTTCGCACGGACGAAGGGAACCAGTCTTTCGAGATCCGGCCGAGCGCGGCGAACACGCCGGATTGCCCGACTCCCAGTGTCGCGCGACCATACCAGAGGTGATCGGCCGTAGGAGCCCACGCATGCAGCCCGAGGCCAACACTCCAGACGACGATCATTGCCGTCAGCATCGCGTAGGCACCGAACACGTCCACCGCGATCCCCATGGGAACCTGGCACACGGAGTAGAACACCGAAAACCCGCTGTCGAGCAGGCCCAGTTTGAATTTGCCCAGCCCATACTCTCTGTCGAGCTCAACCTTGATCAAGCCGAACACATAGCGATGCAGATAGAGCAGCCATGAGGTGCCACAGCACAGCGTGAACACGACCCAGCGAAAACGCGTTGGACGCTCGTATCCGGGATTGTCAGTGGTCATTCGACAGCAGCCGTTTCACTTCAGCGCATACGTATTCAATCTCGTCGTCCGTCATCTCAATGGCGTCGACATTGATATAGCCTTCGTCAGCATGATGAGCGCGGACGACAATCGCCGGGTCTCCTTCAGCCAGAACGTCTCGAAGCGTGGCGGCGCTGTAGCCGGTCGCCTGCGGATCCGGAGTGAGTCGCGCACGTGAGAATGGCGAGCCGCTGGGATCCGGATCAACGCCCAGCTGCACTCCACGAACGTCGGCCAGCCGATCGAGGATCATCTGCACCTTGCGATCCTGCTCCACAGACCACGCCGGAATGTCCTCCTGCATACGATGCTCGAGAGCTGCCATGGCACCGGTGATCGCTTCCTTGCCGGCCTTCATCGGGCGACCGATTCCCTTGTTTTGCAGATACACGGCGGCTACCAGCTGGCGACGACCGGCGACAATGCCACCCGTGGTCGACGAGAGATACTTGTGAGCGCTGGTCAGGACCAAATCCGCACCATCGCCAACCAGTTCGCGCAACCGTAAATCCTGTGCTGCACCGTCAACAATCACCGGGACGCCGAATTCATGTGCCAATTCTACAACGAGCGGAAGTTTCACCCACCCGTACTGCACGGTGTGATGTGATTCGACGTGAACAATTGCCGCGACGTCTCCTCGTTCCAGCTCGTGTCGAATCTCTTCCGAAGTACAGCGGCCGATTGAGCCGATTTCAATCGGCACGGCACCAGACAGTCTGATCGATTGCGTGATGGGATGGCCATAATTGACACAGTGTCCCTTTTGAATCAGCACGCGATTGGGCATCCCCCGAGTGTCCGGAAGCTGGAGCACTTTCGGCAGACTTGTGCCTGTCATCGATGCGGCGACGCCAAGCGTGATTCCTGCAGAAGTGCACGCCGTGATGCATCCGGACTCGGCCCCGGTCGCTTTGGAAATGACCCGACCAGCGGCCTCCTGTAGTTCGTCCAGAATAAAAAAATGCTGCATCGACTCCGATGCCACAGCGCTGACTTCCGGCAGAACCTTCGCTCCGGCGAGGTGTGTCATCTTGCCGCACGAGTTGATGACTCTGCGAAGGCCATAATTCTTAAACAGATCCACTCGTGAGTCCTTTGACGTAGCGACGACGGTTGGTCACTCTTCAACACAATCTCCGCGAAATCGGTCCAACTGGACACCTGTCCAGCGCGGTAAGACTCTGTTCTCGTCATTTCCCGCCGTTTAATCAACACCACGACCGTTATTTCAGGTGGTGGTTCCTGGATCATTCAAGTGGAAGATCAGTACGACATTGTGATTGAGGGCGGACGTGTGATCGATCCGTCGCAGAAACTGGACCGCATATGTTCGGTCGCGATTGCAAAAGGGCGGATTGCCGCAATTGATGAGCAGATCGATTCGTCCGGAGCTCGCAATTCGATCGACGCGCGCGGACAGATCGTCACACCGGGGCTCATCGATCTGCACGTCCATGTGTACAGGCACTCGCCGTTTGGTCTGGATCCGGATCCGCTTTGTCCGGCGGGCGGTGTGACGACAATGCTGGATGCCGGGACAGCGGGTTCGTGCAACTTCGGTCCGTTTCGCCGCGAAACGATCGATCGCGCTGAAACTCAGATCCTGAGTCTGGTGAATCTGTCGTGCATCGGACTGGTGGCGGCGGATGTTGGCGAGTTGCTGGACCGGCGATACGCAGATCCCGACGGTGTCGTTGAAACCATTCGTGAACATTCCGATGTTGCGGTCGGAGTCAAGATACGTGCCGGCAAACACATCATCGGGGACGGGCAGCAGGGCTGGGATAATCTGAACGACGCCATTCGTGCTGCCCGCGATGCCGGAGTCTGGCTCATGGTGCATATCGGCGAATGCCCCATGTCGCTGTCGAAACTGTCGAATGCACTGGCTCCCGGTGACTGCATCACTCACTGCTTCAAGGGCGGCAGCACACGCGTGACGGACGACAACGGTCGCATCTGGGACGACGTGCGGTCTGCTGCTGAGCGTGGAGTGATCTTCGACGTCGGTCACGGATTCGGCAGTTTTCAGTGGGACGTTGCTGAAGCGTCCGTTGAACAGGGATTCCTGCCGACGACGATCAGTACCGACCTCCACACGCGCAACATCCATGGTCCCGTGTACGATATGCCGACCACCATGAGCAAATTTCTGGTGCTCGGTGTCCCGATGGAGACGGTCATTGAGATGTCTACGACCCGGCCGGCGGAAATCCTGAATCGCGCCGGCGACATCGGTACACTGCGTGTCGGCAGCGTCGCTGATGTCGCAATTCTGGAACAAAATGAAGGACGATTTCGATTTACCGACAGTTACCGTCAGGAACGGATCGGCAGCACACTTCTCACGGCAGCCGCTACGATTCGACGTGGAGAGATTGTACCGGGCGGTGGCGGCACAAGGATGAGACATTCTGTTCACGGAGAGCGTTGACGATCGGCATGGCTCTGCTCTCCAGCAAATGACCGGCACCACGCACCGCGCCACCCAAACATCGTGGAGAACCCATTGACCGTCGAATTTGTCCTGATTGCATCCATCATTGCAGGGGCCAGCTTCGTACGTGGCGCGCTGGGTTTCGGAGAGGCTCTGTTTGCAATGCCACTTCTGGCATTGCTCATCCCCACCACTGTTGCCACACCACTCATCGCGCTGTGTGGCACGCTGACCGCGGTCGTGATTCTGAGCCGGGACTGGCGGCACGTCGTGCTGCGACCTGCAAAACTTCTGACGCTCTTTGGCCTGCTGGCCGTACCGTTCGGTGTGGGGCTGCTAAGGTCGGGTGATGAACGATTTGTCAAAGGACTCCTTGCAGTGGTAGTACTGGGATTTTCCAGCTGGTCGTTGTGGAGGCCGCATCTGTTTCAGTTGCGCGACGACCGGCTTGCTCCGCTGTTTGGTCTCGCGGCCGGGTTGCTGGGGGGCGCCTACAATACGTCAGGCCCACCACTGGTCATTTTCGGAACGCTTCGTCGCTGGTCTCCACAGCAGTTTCGAGCCACACTTCAGGCATACTGCCTGATTGCCGGGCTGTGGTCGATCATTTGGCACAATGTCACAGGTCTCATGACACGCGCGATTGTGAATCAGTTTGTGCTGAGTGCTCCATTGATTGTGGCAGCGACGCTCGTCGGGTTGCGAGTCACCACTCGGATTCCCACCGACCGTTTCGTACGCGTCGTCCATTGTGCGCTCATCGTTGTCGGCATTTCGCTGGTCGTTGCGTGTATCAACGGTGGCGCAGCGGTAAGTGTGCCGGCTGCTGTCACGAAGACTGAAGGAGTGTTATCTCCATGACGTGGCGGATTGTGATCGCAGAACTCAAGCAGGAGACGGCTACCTTCAACCCGGCTCCAACGTCATACGAGGATTTTCGCATCAATTTTGGCGACGAAATGCTGTCGGCGTATCGAGGGACCCGGACTGAAGTGGCCGGGGCGATTGACGCATTTGATAAGGACGGAAGAGTTCAGGTGATTCCGTCGATGGCAGCGGCCGCTGTCTCCGGCGGACCGATCGGCACGGCGGACCTGGACCGCCTGATCAGTGAGTTGTCCGAATCCGTGCGCTCCGCCGATGCCGTTGACGGAGTTTATCTGTGTTTCCATGGTGCGATGGCGGGAGAGACCGAAGGTGATCCGGAAGGTCGAGCGCTCGGTGAGATTCGGGAAATTGTCGGCAACATCCCGCTGGTGATTTCGCTCGACCTGCACGCCGTGGTGACCGATCGGCTGGTCGACGGCGCTGATGTT
>JBDOMX010001091.1:3124-4912 GCA_039831615.1 Planctomycetaceae bacterium | reverse complement strand
GCTCTAGACTCTCATACCAACTGGACTAGGTTTTGGGGAGCACTCCAATTGTCCATTTGAAAACGCCCGGCTTCGCGGCTCCGGTGCATTGCGTTGTTATGTCGCGAATTTCGTCGTGGATCGAGAGTGGAAGCCGTGTGTTTATTGCGTGTTCTTAGCTGAAGGCAAGTTCTAAGGTGAAAGTGAAGTACAACATAATAGTTGCCGCTATCCCAGTTGCAGTGACAACCAGTCAATAGCCAATTAGCTCATCAGCGTTTGAAATAATTCGGCAGGTTCTGTTGATAGATTTTTGAGTCACGAGCATCAATGGGAAGCACAAAGCCAGCAGCACTCCCATCACGGTCGCGGAGATAGGGATTCTCTATCTCATCAAATCAAGGGTGATCTCAGGATGTTCAACGACGCTTCGATGACATCCTGCTCTGTTCGTGGCTGAGGAAAGGTTCTTGGCGCAAAATTCCAGATTCTGCAAAAAAAACAAGACAGCGACATAACGTCGGCAATCACCGGGCACGCGCCATTGATGTTACCGTCATATTCCAACGGGATCGCGTGCTCCAGTGCATGCCTTGGTTAGACACCGGTTGCCTGCGTGTCTTGCTGTTGATCCTTGCGAGGTCTCGTTCGTTTCCAATTCTTGACAGCGACTGACGCAGCCAAATTAACGGTTCTTGAAAGAAGGAACACAGCCACAACCGTGTCAGCCAAAAACCGGATCTGATCCCAGGAAATTGGGCGAGCGGGTTGGTTTGGCTTCCGTACAAATAGGCTGTGGTAGTTCAGGTACTCAAGGTATGCCCAGCACGGACTAAGCGTGAGGGTCAGGAAAATCGCAAGCATCCAAAGACCAGGATCGAAACGCCACTTACGAAAGCACACCGCGTAGATTCCCAGTGAGAACAACATGCAACCAGAAAACAACCCGATACCCCAGCCACGCGGTAACATGAAAGGAAGGATCATGACCATCAAGCCGGCGAGTAGGTAACGCCTTCTATTGACGACGATGCGATCGATTTGGTCGTCAGTGAGCAGAATCATGCAAGCGTGTGTCCAAGCCGGCTTCGGGGCCGCTGTGCCGGAGGTGTCTAACGTTCAGGATAACCGGGCGGCGGCCAGCGACTTTCGAAAAACAGAGAGCAGACCGCCCGACGCTCCGGCTCGTTAGCCAGCTTTTACGGGTTCACTTTCGCGTGGGAGCAGGTGTTGGAGTTGATGTGACCAGTGACGCAAGTGTGACCGGATCGAGGCATGCAAGAGCCTTGGTAATGCATGTGGAGCAATCGGCAACCGTGAGACGGTGATGGCGTCTTAGAAAGCGTCTGATTCGATTTTCACAACAACGCCATCCATCGAGTAATGGACCGTCATGCCATTGTACAACACGAATTCAGTTTCGCCTGTGTCGTCAGCTTGCATTCCGTAGACAGCGTTGCGGGAGCTTAGCTGAGTTTCGACTTCTGTACGCGTTTTGCCCACAAGGTGCTGGTATTCGCTGGCATCGTAGTGCGGTGCTGGGTAGTGCGGTCCTGGCCAAAACGTGTACGCGACCAGCAGCAACGGCATCAGTAGTTGTGGGAAGGTGGCTTTCCATTTTCGCTTTACGTACGAGCAAGCAAGGCCGGAAATGAGTGCGATGACGTAAAGTGCAGACAAGAGGATTCCATGGCCGTAGGACATTCCGAAACGGCCAGGACGGTCAAAGCCGATGTCACCGAACAGCAGGACTGCAAGCAGCACCACCGCGACCACCGTGGCGACAATCGCCCAAATGAATGTGCCCAT
>JBDOMX010001091.1:0-3114 GCA_039831615.1 Planctomycetaceae bacterium | reverse complement strand
AGCAGGAGCAGCTGCGCGATGATCAGCGTAACGACGATGTTCATGCTGTGTCCTGGCTGTCTAACATTAACGATAACCGGGCCGGGATTTGATGTGAACGAGCGAAGCGAGCCAGCCCGGCTGATTCCGGATCCGGTTCATCCGTTTGTTATGTCGCGATTTACAATCACTGTTGCGACGATTGTCGCGCGACATAGTCCTTGAGTAATTCAGTCCCCTCCGTAAGACTCGCGCCTGACTCATCGCAATAAGTTTTCACCGCTTCGATGAACGCCCGTGAAGGAAACCTGCAGTTCGGATCAGCGCACATTGTCTTCACATTCGTCGATGGTTCAGGAAGGTTGATAATGTCTATTTCTTTTTTCTGGTAGAGCAGCAACAAGGCACCGAGAAATCCAATCCCCACTCCACAGAGAAGGCCGCCCCAGAATGGCGGAATCGCCGGAAGTGCGAGGCCCGCCAACACGCTGATCGCAGAAATGATCACATAAGCAACGAGAAAGCCAGATAAATCACGTAACGAGAAATCACTTGGTTTGAACGAACGGTGTTTGCCCATGAGCGGATTCTCCCAATCGGAATACCGTCACCGTTCACCGGGCCGCGGCGAACGACGTTGATTTGAGAATCCGTGCGGCCCGCGGCTTCGCGTGCAACGGATTGTTATCTGGCGTTGTGAATTCACACGTTATCGAAACTTCGTCCCCAAGCGTGAAACACCATGTCTCCTCTACACAGTAGAGGCTGGAAGACGGCAACGCGATGCGAGCCGTGTTCGGACATGTCAATCCAACTTCTCTTTGGGCGGCGCTGCTACGTTACCACCATCGGCCTTCTCGGCATCGATGATCTTGCGCATTTCACGGACTTCTTCAGTCAATGCCTGCACGTCAGAACGAAGGCCGCGAAGTTGCTGTTCCTCGTCCTTGTTTGCATTGCTGACGATCCCCACGATCAGAGCAATCAGGATTAGCGTGCCGCAGCCTAGGCTGACCGATTGTCTTGAATCAGACATTTATTCCTCGTCGAGTGCTGGACAGAATCGGCCGGATCCGTGCGAACCTCCTTGAACATTGAGTGATTCCAGCCGGAAAATCACCAAGCTCACCGGGGGCAATGGAGCGCAGCGGAATTGCCGTCCCGTGCGGCGCCTTGTTAGCCGTTTCCATTATTAGATTCATGATCATCGTGTTCAACCAACTCCAACGACTCCGAGAACAATGACCCCGATTGGAACGATCATGACGAGTACTGGAAGCAATACGTTTCCGAGAGCTCGGCTGCAACCGCTTGTTAGGGCTTCTCACCTGGCCCGTTTTTAGCCTTGCTTGAGTCTGAACCGTAAATTCTTTCGAGAAAGCGGAACGCGTCGGAATCGTGCTGACGGATTGCGAGTGGACCATTGATCTCGTTGTTGACGCCAAAATACGACTGGGAGAGTTCGGCCCAATACTCATCGGCATTGGTCATCGCGAACGCTCCCGGAAAAAGATTATTTTGCTTCGCAGCTTTGTAAATCGCCTTCCAACTGCGTTGTTCGTCAACTGAAAATCCCAAGTTCATGATCGCGTGTGCGAACTCGTGACAGGTGATATTCTCCGCGGCAAACGGATCGCCTTTCAGCCGTAGTAGATTCTCTTCTGATGTCGCGGTGACAGGCTGTGCTGGAATGCCTCCAGCACCACGCACATTGAACGAATCGTACGGGTTACCATTCGGATCATTTTTTCCTGAGAAGTGTCTGAACTCCGGTAGGACGGTGATAAAGCCGGCGCGAGGAATGATTGCAAGCGATGCTCTTCGGGCCTTCATGCGGCCGGCGATGTCAGGCCGGTTTTGCAGCATGTTTGAGATGCCCTGTTTGGCAACCTTCAATGCGGCGGGATCAACCGTTTTCGGGGCTTTGAGCTCGATGCCCATGATCTCGTCGCGCCGGGCATAGAAGTTGTCGTCGTCCGCAAAAGAGACATACGGGTGGCACGACATGGTGAGGACGATCGTAACGAGGAATCGCGAGTCGTGGCACAGAATGCGTTTCATGGATTTGAAGCCCTAACGGCAAGGTTAACCCGGCGGTGGCCAAAAAACGTTGCGGCCAGTTTCACCCGATCCGCCGCTCGGGTTCAACCGTTTGTTAGACGCCCTCATGGCGTTTGTAGATCTCCCACAATTCTCGAGGATTGTCGACAGACAGCTCGACTTTGCCGCATTGTCCGCAAACGGTGGCACTGAGTACACCCTTGCGCGTGTCCTTGAAAATCAAAGCGTCGGGTTTTCCGTGAAGTTCGATCGCCAAATCATGCTTCGAATCCATGTAGCCGTGATCAACGATCTTCACGTTGCGTATTACTTCCTCCGAGCCATAGCTAGAACATTTGGTATTGGCCATAGAGAAGTTCCTTATTGTGGTTGCGCGTGCCACGGTGTGCCCGAATTCGGTTACGCGCGTTTGGCGTCTAACGCCAAGGTTGAGCCGGCGGCGGCCGACAACCTCTGAGTTCAAAACCTACCCGAGCCGCCGCTCGGGTTCAACCGCCATGGTATTTGGTTCTTGTTTCACGCTACATTGAACACCAGCTTAAGAGTGATGTGACAAGCTTGCTTGTCAGGCTGAACATGCCGAGAGGAATCGTGATCCCGGCAATAACATAGAAGCACCAACGACCGAACATCCCATCCGTCATTTGCCCACGGCGCTTCATGCCGTCGTTCGGGCGATGCAGCGAGAATGGTCCAAGTAGGTCATTTTGCCAGACAATCGCGTAGGTCATCATAAATAGCGGTGACAGCCAGGAGATGCAGGAGTAGCTCAAATTGAGGAGCCATATCGATTCTGTGACCGCGACGACGTCAGCGCGTTCACGCACGACAAACCCCTGTTGATCCGGCAACGTCCCGAGCGCACTGTAGCGGACGATGAATGAGAAGACGAAGAAATTGATGACGACCATGCTGTTGAGCCACGGTACCCCGAATGACTTCACACTTTCGGTGGATCGATTAGCCGTCAACATGATTGCGCCTTGTGGCCACGTCTTGGGTGAAGAGCGTCGAAGGGAAGATGTGTTCGTGCCTTTGCCAAATAACGGCAAAGATCAGCCGGTTGCCGCGATT
>JBDOMX010000597.1:0-4956 GCA_039831615.1 Planctomycetaceae bacterium | reverse complement strand
GCTCGAAGCGATTCCGATGAGCTCCTGCATCGACCTGTTCCTCGCGAAACTCGATTCCAGACTTGGCGTTGGCGATGATGCGATTGCCAACAATCGCGTTGTCCGTGCTCCGGCTACCGATAGAGATGCCTGAGTCGGAGTTTTCCAGCAACTGGTTGTTCTCGAAGCGGCAGCGCTTGACGGCGACGCATATGAATAGCCCGCAGTTACCATTGCGTCTGACAATGTTCCGCCGGACCAGGCTGTCGTGAGAGTCGCTCCCGGGATGAATGCCGATCCCGGAGTTGTCCTCGACCGTACAATCTTCGACGGTGACGTTCTCGGAGTTCCACTGAAAGCTGATCCCGTCGCCGTTGTAATTCCGCACGGTGCAACCGCGCACCAGCACGTTGCGGCATTCGTGGAAGTAGATGCCACCACCGCGGCAACCGCCGATGTGTTCCGTGTGACCCTGCTTCCGGTTTCCTTCCACGATCAGGTTTTCCACCGCAACGTCGTTGACTTTCCAGCCGGTGACTATCGGGAAGGCTGAACGGACGGTTGCGTCGCGACTCACGCCGTAATCAAAGCGAAGATACGTATCGAGAGCAAAGGCCCCACTTCCCAGGTCTTTGGCCAAGGTCGCCGTTGTCACCATGAAGCCTGTTGCGTTCTTCGTGTCGGAGATTGTTACACCGTCCCCTACCTTGTAATTCGACGAGTCAGCTAGCTTGATCTGTCGCACGAATCGTTTGCCGTCTTTCGCCAGGCGCACGCGTGTTTTTGCGGGCGTCATAGCCAGAACAGTCTTCCCGGGTTCGCCGACCAGACGAACGTTGTTGCGCAGGTGAATACTCGCCGAAACCGGATAGCGTCCCGCGGCTAGATGGACTGTGCCGCCGCCAGCTTCGGCCGCCTTGTCAATTGCCGATTGGACAGCTCGTCCATCTCCTGCTTTCACATGAATGTCCACAGGCTGTTTTTTGACTCTTGCCGCCTGCTTCTTCTTGCCGCGCCAGACGTCGAAGCCATCGGGGCGGACGAAGCCGACCTGCCAGTTGTCCTTGGTGAAACTGTTAACGGAAAACTTCATGCCGGTCCCCTCGAAGGTGACGTGCTGGGGCGGTTGAAACTGAAACGCCAGATTCCACTTGCCGCCGGGGAACTCCAGTTCAGCTGCCGTGACCTTCAGCTTCGCGCCGGGCCGGACGTCGGATTCTTTCCCTTTTTCATCCACGCCGACAATCCGCTTCCAGCGCGGCGGACCACCGGGCGATTTCCAGCGGCCGGGAATCTCGAACGATGTCCGATGATGTGCTCCTTCAAACCTGGACCACTCCGGGATCAGTCGAACTGACATCCGGCCACCGTAGAAGAATGCCTGCCAGCGGCACTTTTCTTCAGCGTTCCCAATGATATTGGCGGGAGCTTCAATCGGCCACGTGTAACCTTTTTTCTGCTTCTCGAACAGAAGTGGCGTCTCCCCGTCGGACATCGTGAACAGCGGCGAACCATCGAGTCGCACCGTGCCGTCGTCGTCGGCGAGATGGGAGCACAGACCATTAAACATGGCAAACCGCGCGGTCAACTTGGGCGAGTGAAGCACGTAGTTGGCCTGCCGATTGGCGTACTCTTTGACCAAGGTCGGTCCGGCGTACACAACCAATGGCTGGTCTGCAGTACGTGTTGGAGCCGAGTCGTCGGTTGTCCAGAACACCCGGTAAGTCAGCGTTTGTTTCCCCTTCGCCGGATCGCCCGTCTGGACCGTGAAAGGCAAGGCTGCCGATTCGCCGGGCGCGACCGACTTGAAATCAAGCCGTGCCGGTTTGATCTCTACACCCGCCGGGGTGGAGAACTCAACATGACCGGAAAGAGGCTTTCCTGTCGTGTTCTTAATTTCGAGAACCGCATCGCGACGGCCCTGAGCGAACATATGTAGTGGCCCCCCCCGAGCTATTGTCGCGGGGAATGGACACTCTGCTGCTACTGCAACGGTTGGAATGTCCGCGGGCGCCGGTTCACCGAAGAGCAGGTCGTTGCCCTTGCGCGTCGTCTTTGCCTGTTTGCCGTTGAGGGTGAAGCGTCCCGCACGAATTGGCAGTCGGAAACCGCTCCAGTCGCCGCGTCCAATGACCTCGCCGGACTTCTTCACGCGCAAGTAACCGTAGTCCGTAATCGAAGCAAACTGGTCATTGGCAATGACAAAGTGCAGCGGTTTGGGCACGGTTTGGTCGGCTCCGAAACGCACGGCTACATAGTCGGTGAAGTCGGCCGAATCGACTCGAACCAGCACGCCGTCGGGTCGCTGGGCAAGCTTCGTGACGCCGGTGATTCGCGGCTTCTCACCGGCGCGTGTCGGTTCGTGCGTGGTGATGAAGGCGGTCTGTCGGACGCCGCTGCGACGCGTGGCCAGCATCGTCAGGTGGGGGAGCTTCCCAGCATTCTTTTCCCCATAGGCCAGCTTTGCGAGTTCGTTTCCCCAGCGGCCGAGCGTGACTTGCGTACCGGGTTGAGCGGCCATGTGCAGTCGCAGACGTGCCGGCGTTTCGTCCTTGAGCACAAAATCAACAGACCACCCGCCGGATTCCTTTGCAGTACGCTGATCGTCGACAAGCCAGAACCGTCGTTTCATCGCATCAGAGGCACGAAACGCTCCGGGTCGCGCGGGCTCGGCTTGGCCAAAGCTGTGCAGCAGGTAGTCGTAGGTGTGCGGGATCCTGCTCGACGCATGGAAGACGTCCAGCAGGTACTCGGGTGCGAGTGAGAGAGCCCGCGTCTGGTCGACGCCCTCAAACACACCACTCGCCGATGTTGCCAGGAATTTAACGTCCGGGTTGAAATCGTGTCGCAGACCATTGGGCTCGGCGTTGCGTGTGTCCTGCTCGTCAACCAGCAGGGTGTTATGCGCCACGCTGTTCATCGTCCAGCCGATCGACGGTTTCTCGTACTGGATGGCGTTGTAGTCGGGGTAGAAGAGTCGTCCGGCTCCGTGCAGCGTCAGGCTGAACTTGTCGCGATGGTCATGGCCGTAGCCCTGCCCCATGAGCTGAAAGACGGCAATGGCATCGCCGCTCGTCCAGTAGGCAGGCGACTCGTCAGACCTCAACATCGCCAGCCCGTAACTTGGCCAGACCTTTGACGGAGCAGCCGGCAGCGGCACCGGTTTTGACGGAAGCGGCCGCCTGTTCAGCAGGTTCGGCTTGTAGTCAGGAAGTAATGCGAGGAAAGCCGCGTAGCGTGAATCGCCCGAAACGTTGTACGCGTCGGCAAGCCCAGCGTGGACGAGGGAACCTCCGCCACCCGGGTAAATCAGAAACAGATCAGCGCCCCCGCCGGTGCCGGTTGACCCGTCGCCGTAGCTTGCGGCCCGGATGCGCCGCGTACTCCCAACCTTTTCCATTGGGTAGGCCGTGTCGATGTAGTAGTCCATCAACCCCCTGGGACTGCCGCCGTCGGGCATCTCGCGTCTGAACCAATCCTGGCCATCCACGAGTCCGAGATAGCGAGACATCTGCGCGGAGAGGATCAGGCCCTGGTGATCGATCGGATAGATCGGGGCCTCGTGCCACGGGCCGCCGTCACGTAGCATGTGATTGAGCACGGTAAAGTAACCGCCAAGGTGGGCGCCATGCGGTTTGGTTCGGCGGAATCCCCATTCCAGGAACTCCCGATCGCGTGTCACCAGTCCCGTCAGCGCGACGGCGAAGGTCGGCTTGAAGACAAGGTTCGGCGTGTGCCACCAGGCATCCATCGCCTTCATGCGATAGCGAGCATTGACTAATAGCCCGTCGCGAATGGTGCGGCGGTCGCCAGCGGACAGTGCGTCATGCAGATAGTCGAAGGCGATGATTTGTTCCGCTTCGATACGGTAAAAAATAATTCCCATCCACGGTCTCCCGCCCGCGAAGAATTTGGGATCATCGAGTCTATCTTTGAAACGCTTGACGCGTTGAGGTGAAAGTTTCCCGAGCAGCCATTTGGTCGCAGTGGGAACATACTTGGCATCGCGCTCGAGCGTGAAGAGGAATGCCGCCGCATAGCCGTCGCCGCCATCCGCTTTTTTCTTCAACTGCTCGTAATCCTGCTTCGCCCATCCTTCGCGAGCTATGAGCCCGCGAATGCGTTGACGTTCGGTTTCGGGCATCAAATAAGGTCGCCCATGCTTTGGCTCCGCCGGCAACGGCAGCTCCGGTTCCTCGGCAAAAGCACCCGGTAGAGAGGCGCTCCAGACGATCAAAAAAACGATCAAGCAGTGACAGTGACTTTGCATATTCATGTGCCTATCAACGATATAAACCACTACTGCTCTCATTAGCCCAAATCCATCACATACTGCGCTTTATTGATCTTTTCTCGTTGCAGTGCACTGACGAGAATCACGATTGGTGACAGCGTCACCAGTATCGGGAGGAATGCCTTCGCAAAATGCATACGCCTGAGTGCAGTAACATTTCTTGGGGATGCTCCTAAAGCGAAAGGACCATTGGTCTTTCTTTTAGCATCCCCCACAATCTACCGCAAACCCGAAGCGAAGGGCTGGGGTGAGACGTGGGGCGGCCGACCGGTTAAACTGATCAGCGAGAAGCCCTGATCCCCGCACCCTGCTTCCTGCACCTTTGCAGCTTACAGCCTGCACCGCACCCTTCACCCGTGCACCCCACCCTGTTTCCTGCACCCTGCACCCTGCACAGCGTGCACCGCACCCTGTTTCCTGCACCCTGATGCGGGGGGTGTGTGGGTGCTTCCTCTGCCTCCGTCAATGTGGTAGGGCTGGGCGATCATGAGATCGCTCCAAGCCCTTCTTGCAACCTTTGTCTGTGCATCCCTGCCTGCCTTGGGTGAGTTAGTCAAAGACCCAGAAACTGCATTACGGACGGCCACTGCCAAAGGCAAACCGCAGACGGCGCCACTGAAGTGGAATCGCCCAAGAAACTTCAATCACGGAATACCTGGCTTGGGCATGACGCCATTCAAGGA
>JBDOMX010000143.1:10384-21839 GCA_039831615.1 Planctomycetaceae bacterium | reverse complement strand
GATTACCAAACCGCCGCCTGATCATTCACAAAACAAAAAAACGATATTCCAACCGTGCATCAGACCAGGGCTGCCGGGTGATCAACCGTGTTGGGTTGAGTGACCGACAAACTGCGCTGTCATCGTTGCCGACCGGAATCCGTCAGGGAATGTTGCCAACCTGCTCGGAACTCGGTGAAACAATCCGGGCAGCACCTTCGTCCGCCGCTCCCGGCAGGAAGACACGAAAACTGGTCTGGCCAGGGCGCGAGGTCACATGTATTGCTCCACGATGTGTACGCGTGATGCCCATCACCGTGGCCAGCCCGAGTCCCTTGCCGGATGCGCTCGAGGTAAAGTATGGATCGAATATCTCTTGTCGAACTTCATCCGCGATTCCATTTCCGTTGTCAGTGACAGTCACCGACAGCCAGTCGGTGGAATCCGCCATGTCCTCCTGCGCGAAAAATTCGTCGGAGGACACGTCGATATCGTCCACATCCGCATTGTTGTCTACGATGACACTGATGCGGCCGCCGAACACAGCGGTCGCGTCGGCAGCATTGGAGATGAGATTTCCGATGAGCTGCGACAGCAGATGGCGGTCACCGTGAAGGACTGCCGGCGTCATGGCCAATCGGGTCTGCAGTGTGGTCCCTTGGGGCAGAGTCGGACGGAGTTGCCGGCAGATGTCAGTGGCAATTTCGTTCATGTCGACGGATTTGAGCTGACCGGGTGCCTTTCCGGCAAAAGTGAGCATTTGCCGACAAAGGGCATTCGCGATACGCACAGCATGCAAAATTTTCTCAGTTGTTTTCACCGCAGCGGGATCCTTCGCCAGCTGCAGTTGCAGGATCTCGCTGTGACCACCAATGACCGTCAGCAGGTTGTTAAAGTCGTGCGCGATGCCTCCCGCCAGCCTGCCGAGACTATGACATTTGCTTTGAAACTGCAGCCGCTGCTGAGTTTGCTCCGCTTGACTGCTCTGCGCGTTTTGCAGCGGGTTTCGTTTCCTGTGGTGGATGTCGATCTGCCGAATCATGTGACAGCCCAGAACTCGACTTTCTGCGCGCACAAACTGTGTTTCCATGGCAACGCGAATCGACCGGCCTTGCGGATCGTGGCAACAAAATGTGCCGGAAAAACTCGTTGCGCCGATTCGGATCGCCGTCATGAATCCGATCAGGTTCGGGCTGCTGACTGAATATTGAGTAGCGTTCATGTGTTCCACGAGCTGGTTGATCGACTCCGCTCCAAACAGCTCGACCGCGGCTCGATTCACCGTCAGAGTGGTGATGGATCGGCGAAAGCGATGCGCTGCCACGTCGTTGCGGCTGAGCCAGCCAGCCAGATCCTCAACCCCGTCAATCGGAGTCTGTTGAAGCAGCAAATCGAATTCGGTCAGATCATCAATGCGGACAGCCTCGACCACCGCATTCATCAGTGCATTCAACAGCGACTGCAGTGCTGGTGCGCCGGCGGCCGGAAGTGGATTCGCTGCATGGTCCGATTTGGCACTCACGGTATGATGCGAAGGTTCGTCGCACCCGTCAACGCCGGACGCGTGCTTCACCAAAGGGTGGTCCTGCCCAGCGATCATTCAGCGTGCGTTCTGAGGCGACGGCTGTTTTGCGGAGCGCGGGAGGCGAATTGTCAGGCTGTCCAGCTGTCGCTCAACCACGGGGGGAATGCTGCTCCCGGACGTTGACTGCGGAGACTCGGCTGCCGGCGACGGGGTTTCCTGCCGAATCACACCGCGGGCCATGGCAGAATGTGTGCCGGAGTGACTTTGGCGAGGATCCAGCGTGATTTCGGTAATGGGTGAAGAAATCGTTCGACCATTGTCTGACACGAATTCTACCTTAAGTGCGCACGCTGCCAGTCCCTTGTGCCTCTTCACGTACGGCAGAAACACATTGTAAGCCTGGCCGACTGTGCTTTCGGTGCGGTGTACGTTCCAGGCCGCATCCTCAAACACGAATACATGGATCGGTTTGGGGTTAGTATCATCGCGATCGTAGTTTTCGTACTCAAAGATACGAACGGTTCCGTGAACCGGGATCGGCGCAGCGTCCCGTGATCCAAAGAACAGAATTTGACCGGCGAATCCGCGGGAAGGTCGACCGTCCAGTCCCTGTCCCTCGGCTGCCTCCCACAGGCAGAGGATACGAGTCGCCGACTGCTGGCGAATCTTCTGTCGTCTTTCGGTGAGAAACTGGCCCGGTGATTTGATGAATGATGTGCCGGCACAACCAGTGCAGATGCCAGCTATCAACATGCTCAGCACGAACGATGGGCGTATGATCATGGCATTCGGTCCTTGGTATCTCTCAGCGGTCCACTCACGGGAACAATGATTATCTGCCGGAGTCCCGATCGAAGTCATCGAAGTCGAACTCCGGTTCTTGTGGTTCGTCCTCAGCAATCCGTCTCCGGCGAGGCAAATCTTCCCGGGTTGGCCGTTTCGCACCTGTCTGCTTCATGAGTCGACGCATCCAGGAACGGCGATTCTCGTCGTCACCGCCTTGATGTTGCGCCGTGCGAACTCTGGATGGTGATCTGTCTCGTCGGTTGCCGGATGCCCTGAGCACGGGTCGGTCAACGACATCGCTGTCCCCGATGGAGTCGTCGCGCAGCGATGGGACGTCTTCACTTTCGGCACGTCGCCGTGGGTTGTCCCGCGACGAAGTCTGAAAGAGCGGATCTTCGATCGGCACGCCGGGGACCACCGGCCGCATCGTCGGCACAAGACCATCAAATGATGGAGCCGCAGAAGATGGCACGCTGTAGATCGGTCCGTGGAGCTCTTCGGCTTCGGATTCCAGAAAGTGCATGCGTTCAGCTTCGACCTGCTTGATCAGTTCCGAATCGGCGTCACCGAAGATAATGCGCGGAGTCAGGAAAATCAGCAGCTCCGTGCGCCGTGTGTTGGTCGAGTCATATCGGAACGCCCTGCCGACCACTGGAAGGTCACCAAGCCATGGCACCTTGCGTTCGTTTGTTTCGTCCGCCTTGGTGATCATACCGCCGATGACAATCGTCTGGCCGTTGGGGACGTTGACTGTGGTATCAGCGATGGAAACATCGCGAATCTGAGACTCGATCACGTTCCCGGTGTTGATGTCGGTAAAGACGGGAACGCCCCCGCCTGAAAGACGGCTCTTTTCGGCATACACCTCCATCGCGACGGTACCGTCCGGCGTGATTCGTGGCGTGACACGCAGAATAATCCCTGTTTCCGTCTGTACGATCGTGGGACTCACAACGCCCTGATCGATGGTGACACCGTCCACAACCGGAACTTCCTGACCGACTCGGATCGTGGCCTCGTTATTGTGAGTTGTTCGGATTTGCGGGCGGCTGAGTACATGCAGCGTTCTTCGGGCAGCGAGGGCACGGATCAAGACATTCACTGCGTCGGACTGAGCAGAGAAGACGAAACCTCCAAAGCCAAGGTCTCCGTTCTGCCGGCCCAGAGAAAAACTGCTGATTCCCTGACCCCCGACTGCTCCCGTGTTGCCCGTGGCATTGTTCCCCAGAGGAGCACCCGTATTGTTGAAGTTAAAGCCGGGAGTACTGTTTTGAGTGATGATCGTGGTACTTTGGACCGTGCCCACGCCCGGGACCAGTGTTGAGGTTGGAATCGTAATCAGGTCCTCCGCGGTCTCAATAATGCTCCGCTGAAACAGCAGTGGATCCTGGAAACCAAGTTCCACTCCAAATTCGTCGGTGTTGTCCAGTACGACTTCCACCAATAGTGCCTGAATAATCACTTGAGGTGGCGTCGCATCCAGCTGCGTGATGATCTGAGTGATCTCGCTGAAGTAGTCCGGCGACGCACTCACAATCAGCGAGTTGCTGTTGGTATCTGCAGCCACAATCACTTCCTGACGCACACGTTCAATGTTGCTGATCAGATCTTCGGTGCTGTCTCGCAGCGCCTGCTGCTGTCCCAGAAACAGATTGATTGACTCCGCCACAAGTTCGGCCGGCGCGTTTCGAAGCTGAATCACGGTCGTCGTGCGCTGCCGCGTGTCGTCCGTGTCCAGTCGCAGCAGAATCGCCTCGACAATACTTAGTGCTTCTTCACTGCCAACGGCCAGGACGGTGTTGGTGCGGACATCCGCACTGAACTGCAACGGGATCAGGCTGCTGGCTGCATCTTCTGCTCCGGCAATCTGTACTCCCAGCTGTTCTTCCTGATTCGTGTTTTCAAACATTGTCGTCAGGAGTTCAACAGACTGCGTCGCGTCCGCGTTCTTCAATGCGAAGACCTTGATGGCTGCAGTGGCCGTCGGAGGCTGGTCAAGCGTCCTGATCAGGGCCTGCAGCAGAGTCATGCTGGCCTCCGGGGCCGACACAATCAAAGTGTTCGATCGAGGGTCGGCATTGATTCGTACATCAACCAGGAAACCTGACCGAATCAGGCGCTGAGCGTCTCCGTCCGTTGCCAGGAACTCGAGCGCAATGGATTTGGTGTCGCGCAGTTCCTGCGGTCCCTGGTTGCCGCCGAAACCAGTATTGCCACCGGTCGTCTGCGGTGGACTGGTGACGGCCTGAATGGCGGCATTTAGGACTTCCGCCAGCTCTTCCGCGGTGGCGTGATTCAGTTCAATGACTTCCACCTGATGCACGGCACCCGGCTGGTCGTTGTCTAAACCGTCAACCAGGTGCTGGACTTCGGTCAAATCGCGCGGGTGGCCCTGGACGATCACGGAATTCGTTCGCACATCGGCAACTGCGCGGATTCGCGTTCTCAGACCAGGGCGATCTTCGTAGAACGTTGTCAGCGCGGTGACCACCTGCGACGCAATGGCGTGTTTCAGGGCGAAGACTTGAAACTCTGAGTCCGGGTCGAGTTGCGTATCGAGTTTGTCGGCCAGTTCCAGGATCGCCGGGAGTTCCAGTTGTGGTGCCAGAATCAGCACCGAATTTGGCTGTACGACCGGGAAGAAGGCGACCGACTGCTGAGATTGTTGATTATCACCGCGCTGCCGCAATTCGGCCAGGCGATCATGGACGGCGGTCAGCAGTTCGGCAAATGCTTCGCTGTTCACATGTTGCAGTTCGAGCAGATGAATGTCGGGCAATGAACCTTTACTCAGTTCTTCCAGTCGCTTGATAATCGGAGCGATTCGTTCCAGGTCTTCTTCGTTGCCTTCGATCAGCAGGACGCCG
The DNA here is from genome assembly GCA_039831615.1 of Planctomycetaceae bacterium. Classification (GTDB taxonomy): domain Bacteria; phylum Planctomycetota; class Planctomycetia; order Planctomycetales; family Planctomycetaceae; genus S139-18. The sequence goes on along the minus strand of JBDOMX010000143.1, from coordinate 16,682 downwards.
GTCTCCTGCATGGCCTGAACATTGATATCGCCTCGAAGATTGAAGGCTGTCGAGTCGGCAACGCCTGCTGCATCCGGACCGGGATTGTCGGTTGAATCGCCAGTGTTTTGCTGAACACGCGCAGCAACCAGTCGTTGCAGCTGAGCGTTCAAATCTGCCGCGGATTCTTCAGTGATTTCTTCCGTGGGGACCAGACGTGTGGCTTTTTCTTTTTTCTCGGCTGGCGGCTTGTCAAGCCGGTTGAGCAGCTTGATCAGCTGGCCAGCGCGTGTTTCGTCAGCCTCGACGATCAGCGAGTTCTGTTTCTGATCGATGGCAATTCGGAACAGCGGGTCGCCTTCCATCTCTTCGTCGTCAGTGTCGTAGACGACGAACGTTGGCTGGTTCCGGATCCCTTTTTGAACCAGTTCAGCGCGGCGTTCGAACACAAGGTAGAGCGCTCGCGCAACTTCAGCTGCTGTTCCATGTTCGAGCATCAGCTGGCGCGTCACAGGCCCTTTTAAGCGAGTTTCTCGTGGCCCGTGGTCACGTTCGTGTTTCGGGGCGTCGGGAGTCTCCTGAAACCCACTTGTTCGAATCGGAATGGTCGTGGTGGATGCAGCACGGCGAGCTGAACTGACGTCGGCTTCGTCAGTTGCCTCCAATGGTTCAGATGCCCACTGAGCGCTTTGCTGGTCGACTCGGGCACTGGCCGTGCGTATCGGTTGTTTTTTCCCCGCCAGTCCCGTGCGTTCTGTGGTTTCAGTTGCCGCCAAAACGGGACGCGCATACCGTGTTCGTGCCTGATCGAGATGCAACACGATCAAAAACTTACCCTGTTTGATCAGGCGGAAGCCAAGACCTTCCAGGTCTCGATTCAGGATCCGAATACAATCGTTTGCCGCGTATCGCGTTCGATCGCGCCGCGCGAAACGACCGGGCGGCACCTTGTCCATGACCAGCGTCAGGTTCGCGTGTTTGGAGAGGTCCCCAAGCACACGACTCCACCGCGCGTCGTAGTAATTCAGTCTTAGCCCTTTTGGGTCTTCGACGGCTTTGATTTCTGTTTCGGACTGCGCATACACTTCGCGATACGATGAGGGTTGTTCCTCGGAGGCGTCCACGACGTCGGAACGGCTCAGGATCCATCCTGTCGCAGCGGCAGTCCCTGCCAGTGCCACGGCCAAAAAGCCATGATGTCTCACGGTGGAGATCCTCATGATCGTGCAAATTGCTGCCCCCCCAACCGGTCACTCGCCTGCACAGAAAACCGCCAATTCGAATTGCCCGCGGTTTGGACGTCCCCTGAGGCTAAGGAGACGCGGAATGTCCGAGGACATTCCTCCATGTCAGGATGTACCGATTATTCCACTCTATCGGTCTGCACAGAATCTGTGGATGAACCTTGTTGCACCGGAATCCCGGGTAATGCCGGTGGAAATGCAGCAGCACTGCACAGACGAACACGTTCCGTTGCCGTAAAACCCGGCCTATCTTTCCTGACCGGAATTCTGGCGGTCCGCGGCGTCTGTTCGCTGGCGACCTGTTGTTCCGGTGATCTTAACCTGCGATATTTGCCGGTGTGGCAAATTGTGTTGCAGGACCACTATCGAGCTGTTTGGAGTCATTCGTGTTTCAGTTCCTGCGAACCCTGGTGGGCAGTAATCGCTCAACCATTCCCGGTGTTGCCGGCGCGATCGCCCAGTTTCAACGTTTCGAGAAAGATCTGCAGCGGGATTTTTTTGAGCTCGCGGCGCAGTCGGGAAAACCCAGAGGGCTGCGTTGGTTATCGTGTGATTGGCTTCAGGAACTGCTGATCGTCGTGGAACAGGACAGCCACTTGATGAGCGCCTTCTCCTCGGTGAACCTCGGATTCGAGGCGATCGAAGGCGGCGATATGGAGGAAGTCGAGGCCGTGAGCACGATTCGCGACGGGAGCGCTGTCTTTCATTTTCAGAATGACAGTTGGGGAAGTGCAGGGCGGGTTGTCTTCAATATGAATCCAACTCTCGCGGCCGAGCATCTGATTCCTGAGGCCGCGATCGCTTTTCACAGGAAGCATCGAGTCTGACGCAGTTCCTGTGCGCGGCACCGAGACTTTCAATGCGGCTGACTGGCCGAGTGAGATTGAGGTGAAGGACGCGCCGCATGAGCAGCTTTCTGACTGGAAATCCGCTCGTGAACCTGAGCGGATTCCGGCACACGCTCGACGCGTCTGGCTGGTTTTAACATTCCCCAGCAGCGGGCAGCAAAATAGACAGTCTGCAGGATGACCGCCGCTGGCAACTGCCTCAATTTCGGTCGTCGCCTCAGGACTAGTATTAGCAATGGTGCGGCGCCAGCCAGAGCGGTCGCACCGATCCACCAGACACCGGCGAATGCGGCAAACATCGATCCTGTCACGGCAAACGGAATCAGAAAGCTGAAGAGTTCACGTGGACTGTTTCGATGATCGCGTAACAGTCGCCAGCCGCCGCGTGCCCGCCAGGCTTCTCGCCGGAAAAACTCGCGCAGCGACTTACTCTCTCCATGGTGCGTCACGCCGTCTCGTGGAACGAATCGCAATGATCCTTCACTGGACAACCGGTATCCCAGATCGACATCTTCGCATGTCATGAGTCCTTCATCGAAGCCACCGATTCGCCTAAAGACGTTAGTGCGCACGGCCAGGTTGAATGTGGCCAGCCAATCGGCGTTGTGAGACGGCCCGGCCACCGGCGTTTGATGTGCAAGGTTGTGCCAGGTGCGTTCGACCCACGGCGCATCCGCCGAGGGAGCGGCCATCATCATGCCTGTGCCCACAACGTGGCTGTCACTCAATTCGTCCGCGATCCGCGTCAGCCAGGTGTCGGGGAGCTCACAGTCGGCATCGACAAAAGCCAGAATGTTTCCGGTGGCCTGAGCGGCTCCGCAGTTGCGCGAGGCCGACACGTTGCCGGCGGCTGCCGTAACCACAAGGCAGCCGGCAGCCCGAGCAATGTCAGGGGTTGCGTCGGTTGACCCGGAGTCGGCCACAATCACTTCTGCGACAGTGATATCGTCTCGCAGTTGCAGCCGGCGAATGGAGTCCAGGGCACCCACGATCATCGTTTCCTCGTTCATCGCGGGGATGATGAAGGAGACGCGAAGCGGTGATGGTAGCGATGATGTTTCGGTCACCATGACGTCAACTCCCCGACTTCGGTCCGGTACCAGCCAACTGCTTCTGGTCCGGCGCAATGGAAGTCCGTGGTGATGGGGGCAACGGTCTCGATGCGGCAGTGCCAGTGAGCATTGGTATTGCGTGGAACTCAGCATGAGATCCCCACACGCGCAGGCAATCGCCCAGCGCATAGCTCGTCACACAACGGTCGTCGTGCATCAGGACAACATCTCCGTCAGCGAGCGGTGCCTTGTCGAAGCGTCGCCACAAATCAGGCACGGTGGGCAGTTCAAAGTCACGTGTATCGTGAGTCCAGTGGACAATGCGGAATCCGTCCAGCATCAGCATGACCAAAGTCAGAGGGGTCAATTCCCCGTACGGCGGTCGAAACAGATCGATTTCGTGACCGGTGATCTGTTCGAGCTCGTCACGGCTGCGGCGAACGTCTTCAAGATAGTCACGAAAGGGTTGACGACGGGAACTCCAGTGACGCCACGTGTGGCAGCCGACCGCATGCCCTTCTCTGAGAATCCGCCGGAGCGTTTCCGGATACCGCCGTGCGCGGCGGCCGATCGCGAAGAATGTGGCATAGCCCCCAAACTCAGCAAACTGATCAAGAATGCGACTGGTGCGTTCCGGATGGGGTCCGTCGTCAAATGTCAGATAGATGGCACGCCTGTCGTCACCTGACCGGTTGGGCATCCTCGTGAGATACCGCCGCGGGCTGAGCAGGAGTTTGGCAGATTGATGTGTGAGTCGAGTGATGAGTGACATGAACGATTCAATGACCGCGTTTCAGTTTCTTGAGGTGGCGCAGAACGCCGGAACGAAGAAGTGCTTGTTTGGCGGAGCCCCGGATTGATTCCTGAGCCGATATCATTCCTGCGGCAAAGACGTTCACCGGACTATTCCGCAGGAGCCAGATGTTTGAACTCTCTGTCTGTTCATTGGAAAACAATTGCTTGTAGTCAGCGTGCCCCAGTCCGAAGTCCAGCGTGTGGTATTGACCGCAACCGATGACGTCATCAACCAGTTCGGAAACCAAAACCGTGCCGGGACTAAGGTGTAAGAATTCCGGCAGAAACCCGGTCTCTTCGCAGTGCAGGCAGCCGTCATGACTGGTGTTGATGAAAAAAGCAACCGGGCGATCATCAAGCCGCATTAAGTGGCCGCGAAATTCGCCACGCGCGGCGAGGGCACGGAACAGTTGTCGTTCCCGTTGGTTATTCTTCACACGCAGTCCCAGTTCACGACTTTGCCAGGTGTGCTCGGAGACAGCCGAGGCGGATACAAGAAATTCGTCGACTTCGGCTGGCTCTGTAATGACATCGACCCGATAGTTACCGAGCTTTTTTCTTTTCCGTCGTAACGTATTTCTGGTTTTGCCTTTGAACTGAACAGTCCAGTATTCTTCGACGGTGTTTGGCAATTTAAGGCGCCAGCGCGGCTGGAGGTTTTGAGGTCGCACCAGGTTTAACCCGACCGACTGTCCGCCCAGCGTTGATTCGATGAGCGCCCACAGCGGACTATCGAGGGCAAGTGCTTCAATCATGAGCCCCGCCCACCCGTGACCGCGGAGCTGGCGGCTGACTCCTGCCAGCCAGCTGATGACGGATTCGTCGGTTCCGTCCCAGAGCAGTCCTTTACCGAAAACGCGCCGACCATGCAGCCGCCAGTCCAGGGTTGTGCCTGGAATCCGTCCGACCTCAAGAGACCACGAGTCCAGAATGCCCGCACAGCGCAGGTCGCCGTCATGCTGAACGGCTGCCACCCAAACGTCGGTTCCTGTTTCCGCGAAATGGGCCTGCAGGCAACCCGGGTGCAGATACGGATGGGGATTGGGAGTTTGTTCGTACAACCGTTTGAGTGAATCGCGGAATTCAGCCATCATTTCGTGCAGCGGCCGCACGATCAGCTGGTCCGCACGATCCCACACAGGCAAAGATCGTTTCGGCGCGGTTTGGACGGTCGGACTTGTCATGATTCCGGATTTCTGAACGGTCGTCGAACGGTAAGAAGATGCGCTACCTCTATTAACTTAGATCGTGGACAATCCGCGGACGGATCAAAGTGGCCCTCGTGGCCGATTTCGGTGTGCCAGGGCCCGGAATGTTGCGTGCCGGCCTGGCCGATAGACGTCTGAAGAGGTTTCCGGGAGTGTTTCCGACACAACAATGGTCTTGAAACAATCGATCATACCACCCCTGCAGATCGGTCCGGTCGCACTTGATTTGCCGGTGGTGCAGGCGGCACTGAGCGGGTACAGCGACTGGCCCATGCGTACAATCGCCCGTCAACTGGGAGCCCCGTACACGATCTGCGAAGTGATGCTGGATCGGTTCGTCGCGTCACTACGAGAACGAGAACGCACTCGCCGATTCCTGATGCTCACGAAAGACGATCATCCTGCAGGTGCCCAATTGATGGGGGCTGAACCGAAAGAATTCCCGACGGCCGCAAGGCGACTGGTGGAGGCTGGATTCGATGTGATCGATATCAACTTCGGTTGTCCGGTCCGAAAAGTGCTGGGACGCTGCCGTGGAGGTTTTCATCTGGGGCAGCCCGAGATCGCACTGGAGATCGTGCAACGTGTCCGCGATGCCATCCCGGCTGCCATCCCGGTCACACTGAAGATGCGTCGCGGAATCGACGAGAGCAGCGCCAGTCGCGATAATTTCTATGAGATTCTGGAGGGCTCCTTTGCCGGCGGAGTTGCGGCTGTCACGGTTCACTGTCGGACAGTGGAACAACGTTACAACGGTCCCGGGAACTGGGCATTTCTCAAAGATCTCTGTCGCACGTGGCCGGACCGAACAATTCTGGGAAGTGGTGATTTGTTTTGCGCCGAAGACTGTGTTCGCATGATTCACGAAACAGGCGTTCGTGGTGTCACGGCGGCTCGTGGGGCAATTGGAAATCCGTGGATCTTCGAGCAAAGTCGAGAGCTGCTGGCAGGCAGGTCGCCGCCTCCGCCGCCGACGGTGCACGAGCAGCGTGACGTGATGTTGCGGCACTTCGAATGTGCAGATCAGGTGTATCCAGCGGGGCGGGCGTATCGTCAAATGAGGAAATTCGGCCTGCGTTACGCCGACTGGCACCCGGCTGGCGGCCGCGTCCGTGCGGAATTCATCAAAGTTCAGGACAACGCAGCCTGGCTTGCAGCGGTCGAGAAATGGT
>JBDOMX010000143.1:0-10374 GCA_039831615.1 Planctomycetaceae bacterium | reverse complement strand
TCGGGTCGATCAGCCGGGACAGTATCCTGAGAATCCCGGTCGTCCGAAGCCTCCATCTGAGTCGTGACTTCTCAAGTCAGAAGACGGAAGTCAGTCACGGTTTTCATCTGCGAATTCGGCGAGAATCGACGTACCAGCTTTGACTCGATCGCCATCTTGAACGCGGACTGTCAAGCCGCTCTCATTGGGCAGGACCAACTCGGTGCGTGACCCGAGTTTGATCATACCGAACTGTTCACCACGTTTGAGCTCATCGCCAGGTTTCAGCCAGCAAACGATGCGTCGCGCGATCGCTCCGGTGATCTGACGGACTACGATTCCACGATGATGGCCGTCGTCGGTTTCGATCATGACCGCCAATTGTTCGTTCTCGCGAGCAGATTCCGGTCGCAGGGCATTCAGGTATTTCCCGGGCCGGTACCTGAGTCCGATGACTCGTCCGGACATCGGAGCCCGATTGATGTGGACATTGAAGATCGACAGGAAGATGCCGATCTTCACTGCCGGTCCGCCTACGTGGTCGTCATGTGCCAATTCCTCGACGTCAACCACCTTACCGTCGGCCGGGGACACCACCAGACCGGGCGCAGCAGGAGCCGGACGCGACGGATCTCGAAAGAACCACACGATGAGGCCGGCAATTACGAGAGCGACGGAACCCAGACTCCCCGCGATCAACTGCACCGCACCCGCTGTGACGGAAGCCCCACAGAATAAGGCGACGGCTGTGAGAGCGAACCCTCCTCCTGTGACCAGCAGCTCAGCCAGACCGACTCGGGCAAACGGAATCCTGTCGCGCCATCGAAACGGGTCATCGGCCGTTTCCCAGTACCAGCCACCCTGATTTCGGTGAAACTTCAGATCGCGGGGGTCCAGGACTTCGTGCGGGCACGGATTGAAGTCGCCCTTTCGCAGCGATTCCATGTGCCGTACATAGCCCTTGCGAAAAGTCTTCAGCCAAAGTCGTCGGACGGCTCCCCATGCCTGTTCGAAATGGATCACGATTCCACCGCCCGGCTGAATGTCCCTGAGCTGAGGATCCATCGGCTGAAGTGAGCGCGATTGAGGATCAGACTGACGTGGCATGAGTGCGTTCTTTGTCGGTGATTGCTGATAGGGGTTCGCTGACTTCTTCGGTCGGCCGGCCACCGCCCATGGCGGCGGCGCTCATTCCGAATCGACACCTGTTCGGCCCATCATCGCTGAGGTTGGAATCCTCGTTCGGTGAATTGATCGATTCCAGCCCGTGGGGGGACTCTTCCTAAATTCAATGAGGATCGGTAGATTCACCAGTCGGTACGAGACGTGCATCTTCATGAAATTCGAATATCACTGGACCGAGGCCACGGTTGAGCGCCGCTTCAGACAGCACCGAATCCCACGACAATGCCGTGGAACTGGTTCTGACCGGAACAGGAACCAGCGTGGGCGTTCCGGTTGTTGGCTGCCAATGCGCCGTTTGTACTTCCATGTCCACTCGCAATCAGCGGCTGCGATCCGGTGTGCTCGTGCGAGCTCCCGAGGGAGATTTTGTGATTGACACCGGTCCCGAATTGCGACTCCAACTGCTGCAAAACGGTGCCTCCCTGATCCGCGCAGCATTATTTACGCACGCCCATGCAGATCATGTGACAGGCCTCGATGATCTGCGGATCTTTGGGTTTCGTCTGGACGCGGAACTGCCTTTGTTCTGCGAGGAGCGCGTGGAGAAAGCGATTCGACAAATGTTCAGCTATGCGTTCGTTGATCGGGAAACACTGACCCACCGATTTGCTGCGCCCCGTTTTCAATTTCGGCGGATTGTTCCCGGAGAGCCCTTTGAACTGCTGGGACTGGAAGTGCTTCCAATTCGACTCCAGCATGGTCCCCTGCCGATTCTGGGATTTCGAATCGGCGATGTGGCTTTTTGCACGGACGTCTCGTCCATTCCGCCGGAATCGAACCAGCATCTGCAGAATCTTGACACATTGATTCTCGGTGCTCTGCGCTACAAGCCACATCCAACTCATTTGCATGTCGATGCTGCCGTCAAAGTCGCTCGCAAATTGAATCCGAGGCGGACTTTCCTGACGCACATGGCCCACGATCTCGACTACGAGCTACTCGACAGCGAACTGCCGGACGGGATGCAGCCGGCGCACGACGGACTAGTGATAGCCGTCGACGCCGGCTGAAGGGCTCATCAAAAGGACTGCCGAGATGCGAACTGCCAAATCAGGCCGACCGTTCATTCAGAGATGGGAGTGGTGGCCCAATCGTTTCCCACGTGCTATTTACTGACCGGTTCTGGCTCAGGCGTTGCCGCGAGCGTTTCTATGAGCTCACCAGCTGCCTTTTCGATGCGGAATGCATTCCGTACCAAAACCGCAAGTCCGGCAGCAGCCACCGAGAACACAGCTCCCATGCGTGCAGCTCCCTGTAGCGCCGGGTCAGTAAATGCCTGGCCGCTCACAAACAGTGCAACCGTTAAGCCAAGTCCGGCGATGACGCTGGTCACCACCACGTGACCGGCTGTCATGCCGGGCGGAAGCCGAAAACCAATCCAGTGGGCTACCAGCGAGAACGACGTGATGCCAATTGTCTTTCCGGCAATGAGCGATGCCAGAATGATCCAGCTGAGCCCATTGACCTCGGAGAACGCGACCCCCGCGTTGGCCAGTGCGAAAAAGAAAAGACCGAAATCGACCAGTCGTTTGAGATCATGTTCGAAGGCTTCGAGCGGAGAGTGTCGATGAGCCTGTGCCCGCTCCTGAAACAGGCCATGGTCCTGAGATGGCCCCGGCAGGAAAGGGACAATGAATACCAGAGCCAGCGCCGGATGCAAATGTGCGCTGTACAACCCCCACCAGGCGAGTCCGCCACCGATCAAAATATATGGCACCCAATTCTGAACCTGCCGCCGCCTCAGCCCCCAGGCAGTGGCCATGCCAGGAATCAGCCAGAGAAGCTGTCCCCACTGTGTCGGGTGATTAGGATCGGGATAGCCAATGGCGATGATTCCCAGGCCAATGGCGTCATCGGCCACCGCCAGCAACAGCAGAAAACTGACTGCTGGATGAGATTTCCCAAACAGACATCGCACGACCAGCCACGCCAAAGCGATATCCGTGGCTGTGGGAACTCCCCAGCCATTGATCCACTCCGGCCGTCCGAACGCAGCATTGAGTCCGAGAAACATGGCGACCGGCCCGATCACTCCACCGGCCGTAGCAAACAGCGGATTAATGGCCTTGGATACCGGATTGAGCGCGCCGTTGGGGAGGCAGGATTCCGTGATTTCCTTGGCAGCGATGCCGAAGAAGACCACCATGAAGACGTCATTGATCAGGAAGTGCAGCGTGAAGAAATGAGTCCAGCTATCATGATTCGCTGCGATCGCCGGGCCGGCATGAATCCAGTCACCAAAATGATGAAACGGAGCATGGACGGCGGCATGATAGCTATGTGGATTTACATTAGCCCATATGACGGCGAGGATGACGCCTGCGATCAGGGGAATCGAGAATTCCTGGAGGCGTTCTACTGTCTTCGCCATCGATTTAGTCCTCAAGTTTTAAGTGTGACAGTGCCTTCCAGCCGCCTGACGCAGGGAATGGCCCTGCCTCGCCGTTTGATTCCGGCAGAAGGAATATCGACTCCATTCCATGCGGCTTCGGCGTTCGTCATCGAAGACGTCGACTGGTTTTTGCGTGAGGTGTCCCTCACTTGCAGACAGATACGCGTGGGATTCCGCTCTGTAACGATTAAATCAGTTTTTTTGACAGATCCGTTTCGGGCAGAAACCTGCAATCAGCGGGCATCTGTCCAGCGCTTCCCCAATCGCTTTCCGTGCCTCAGTCAGACTTGAGACGGCATCCATGATTGTCTTTCGATCATCTGTGCTCCTGATCAGCGGCGTCGTCGCCGCTCTCGGCATCGCCGTATTCCTGCCGTTGCTGATGGGGTCCGGCAACCGATTGGTGATCTACTGTGCTCACGATGAGGCTTTGGCCTGCGGTGTCATACGAAGGTTTGAGCAGGACAGCGGAATTCAGGTCGACGTTCGTTACGACGAAGAAGCCAACAAATCCCTCGGACTGATGAAGCTGCTGCTCACTGAAAAAAATGCACCGCGCGCTGATGTGTTCTGGAACAACCAACTAGTGGGGACAGTCCGGCTGCAGTCGGAAGGCGTACTGCAGTCATATCAGGGACGTGGCTGGGAACGGCGGTCTGATGTTTTTCGCGATCCGGAGGGACACTGGGTCGGGTTTGGGTCTCGGATGCGCGTCTACATCATCAACACTGACAGCATGGCCGCGACGCCGGAGGCGGTCGCCCGGCGGCTGAATGAAGATTCGCTCACGGGCGTGGCGATCGCGGAGCCACTGTTCGGCACGACTTTGTCTCATTATTGCGTTCTGGCCGATCAGTGGGGCCTCGAGGCACTGAAGGAATGGCATCGCGATTTACACGATCGAGGCATCCGTACTGTCCGAGGTAATTCCATGACCAAAGATCTGGTGGCGCAGGGAATCTGCGACATGGGGTTCACGGACACGGATGATGCGTTCGCGGCGATTGATGCCGGCGCAAACGTGGCAATGCTGCCAGTGAGACTGACAAACCAGGAAACGATCTGTTTACCCAACACCGTGGCCATGATCGCCGGATGTCGGCACCCGGAGGCCGCTCGGCGCTTCATCGACTTTGTACTGTCCGAAGAAACCGAACTTCAGCTGGCAGCAGGAGCCGGACGTCAGATTCCCACCGGTCCCGTCGACGAATCACTGCTTCCCCAGGAACTTCGACTGCTGCGTCAGTGGGCCTCTGATGCCGTCCCGCTGGCGAAAGCGACCTCATTCCATGCCGTCGTGCAGGACTGGCTGTCCGCGGAGTCAACAGGTCAATGAATCTGTGGTTCGTTCTGACATGGTCTGTCCTTCGAACAGTCGTCGTCGCTTCGATGGCCGTGTGGATGGGGCGAGGAATACTGCGGCAAATTGACCGGTGCGTCTCGTCGTCATGGCGCGGGATCTGGCTGGCAGCAGCCTTGATCCCACTGCTGATGCCGGAACTGGTTGTCGGGTTCACCTATCGATTGACCGCTCAACATCTGACCGATTCTGTCTGGGGGACCGAATTGTTGTATGCGCTTGTGATGTTGGCGCGGTCGTGCGCGGTCAGCATTCTCGTGCAGTGCCTGATTCCGCGAAGTGCTGTGACCCCGGAATCCGTGCACTCCTGGCGGCTGCTCAACGCACAGGGCGTCTTCGCAGGCTGGGTGTATTTGCGGCTCCTGCTCACCGGTCCATGGAGGAATCCTCTGTTGGCATGGTGCCTGACGGCGTTGGTGACCTTCCAGGATTTTGAAACAGCTGCGCTCGTGCAGGTTGACCGTCATCCGATTGTCTGGACTGTCTGGCTTTTCGATGCCAACGCCGGCAATCAGATCCTCAGGCACACGCTGATGTTGATTGCAGCGCCTGTGGTGTTCGAAATGCTGTTACTCCTTCCGTGCCTGTTGCTGATCAGCCCGCACGATGGCTCTACCGGGAATCTACGCCCGCTCAGTGGTGTCGAAGATCGGGGAACCTCGAAGTTCGTCAGGTCGCCTGTCCAAAGCTGGCTGGCGTTACTCGCAACCGTGACTGCTGGCTGGATCCTCGTCGGCCACCCGGTGGCGCTTTCCGTGCCTGAGCTGGCTCGCGGAATGGCGGCATTGTCCCGTGATCTGGCTGGAGTCTCACGTCAACAGGCGGCCACCTTCGGTTTCTCTGCGACCGCCGCCGCGCTGGCGATGACGTTAGCCGTGCTGCTCAGACGCCGGAATCACTCCGTGTTGACATGTGTTTGTCTTGCTCCCGGCCTCGCCGGAAGCCTGGCGCTCAGTCTGACATTACTGGTCTTGTTTCAGTCTCCCGGTCTGCGGTGGCTGTGGGATACCTGGTTGCCTCTCCTCGTCGGTCAGTCGTTACTGGTGCTGCCGCGTGCCTGGGTTCTGTTGCTGGTACTGGAATTCATCTCGGCGCCCGAAGCACTCCACAGCGCCCGTCTGCTTCACGAAGGGAGTTCGGATCATCGAGCGACCGCGTCGCGTTTGTTGTGGAGGCTCTCCCGACTCCAATGGTTGCTGGCCCTGACGGTGCTGTGTCACTGGTGTACGTGGGACGTCACGACAGCGTCGACCCTGCGCCCCGTCACTGTTGAGCCAGTGGTGACTCGGCTTTACCGCGAAATGCATTTCAGTCGCACGGAGTCACTGACAGCTCTTGCCCTGATTACGGCGACCTTTCCGTTGCTGGCGGCGGCAGCGGGGGTACTGGTCTGGCGCGTTACAGGTTGTCTACGCCGTCCTGCTCTTCGGTTGTCTCGTTTCCGACGCACCCACGTCCGCTGGTTCGATTAAGTCCCTGGCGGCCGCCAGGGACAAAGTGAATTCCTCCCAGCGACCTGTGAGCTTTGCTCGACCGTTCGCAATGGACGTTAATTCCAGGCACTTTTCGCCGCCAGCAAACGTCAAAACTGCGGTCAGCGGAATCAGACCGGAAAATCAAGGGCACCGTCACGGTACAGAATTCTTGCTTCGGAGACGAAATGTCCCACCGAGTACGGATTATCGCGGGACGTGCCGGCCGGCATTTCGTGGCCTGTTCATCAATCGTTCATCATTGCGGCGACGACGAGGGTCGCACAATGGCGGCGATGGGTAGTCCCGCGAGAAACCATCCGACAATCGCATCGACAATGAACATCATGGTAAAATCGGCGGGGAACCGCATCCAGTTGAAGTAGGCGACGTGAGCTGTCAGTGCCAGGAAGATTCCAAACGCTGACACAAATCCGACGCGTCTCCAATAGCTTGAGCAACAGTTCCCCGTGCAACTCAACAGAAGTGCCACGATGAATGTGGCGGCGAGATCGGTCGTGAAGCCGATTGCCATCGTCAAAGGCGGCATCGGTTCGAATCCACCACGATTGTAAAAGATGCTGAAAACAGGACCTTCCTGATGGCGTTTGACAAAGTCTGAATTCGGATCCATCATCTCTTCGTCGGTACCGAATGGCACGGAGTAGAGACCGGTCTGGAGGTCCTGAGCGACCATGGCCTGTCGAATGGCCTCTTCGTTCGGAAGTCCGTTGACGGTGGGGCCATGCAATGGAATGACCATCCACGCCAGCATCTGCCAGACATAGTAGACCACGGCGCCGGCTACGGCTGCTGTTGTGACGCGTTTCATGCCTTCTCTCCCGATCGGCTTCGTGTTGGGTCGTCGTTGAGATTGCGAAGGTTAATGTTCGTGGCTGCTGGCGGTCGCCACAACCCTGACGACGTGGAAGGCTTCGCCATCACGCCCCGACTGAAACTGCCGGAATCAAGTTCACGATCACATCATCGAGCTGACCCCGGAGTCAGAGCACCGAATGCCGCACGTTCAGGCACGTGCCGCTGCTCTGCGGAGGTCTTTGACAGGGATCCCTGACAAGGTCCGCTTCGTCAGGTCGTCGCGTGGTGACTATTGAGGAGGCAGGCCGGTAATGCCAGGGCCCGACTCCAGCTGGACGCGAAAACCATTGCAATTCTGTTCTTTCAGAAACTCAACCAGGCCGGATGCCGCTTCAAGCCGCTCCGTCTTTGGCTTCCAGTTGAAATAGCAGCGTGTGCCGACATGCGTTGCCTTAAATTTGTTGACGGGAAGTCGTTTTGCGGTCCTCGCGACAGTCGTTTCAACCAGCTTCGCTGCCGTCGCTGCGTCCGGAGCTTCGCAGATGATGGTCACATGCGCCGGCAGGTCGGGCCGTTTGTCCTTGTACGGCAGAACGTCGGGGACCACGCGCACCGCGGTCGACATCTTCAGCGGAATGCCGACTCCTGCATCGAACTCCAATTCGATGTAGTAAGCGGTCCATCCCTGTGCGGGCTCGTTCACCCTGCCAACGTACGTCCCGTTGCCCTGATCCTGCAGCACGGTGCTCGTATACTTCGGCCCCAGCGTTTCAATCCTGAAGTCGCGGGCTTCCGGATTCGTGGCCTGCCACAACAGCACTTGCTCGGGTGCGTCCTGCGTCGTCACGCTGACCGATCCATCGGTTTCATTGACCCACGAAAATTCCGGACGCTCTTTTCCGGCAAGAATGAGGGCATAGAATGCCGTAATGCTTTCGATGGCATCGGAGCCACTCAGACCATGATCGGCGTTAGGAACATACCGCAGGTGTTTTTCCCCCTGCAATCCGTCGAAGTAGAATTGAGACGAGTCTGGCAGAAAGAACTGGTCACCCGAACCGTTGACAATGAACTTCGGCATGGTCAGGCGGTGCCGGTAATACCACGGATCAACCAGGTGGTACAGTTCTATCACGCGCGGGTGATCCATCCGCTCCATAATCTTGTGTTGGACATAGTTGCCGACGGACGGAGCCCAGAATCCGTATGCGGCGAAGTGATGCTTCATGGACCGGTCTGCATTCAGGACGTCGATCACAATCGGGATGATGGCAACGACGCGGTGATCGAGTCCCGTGAGCCATGTCGTCCAGCCGCGCTTGGACCCACCTGCCACCACAAATTTGTTGACCACACGTCGGCCGCCGGTATCTGATGCCATCAGCGCGGTGATCGTATCCATTGCCCTTACAGCCGACTTCACCATCGGGTTCCGAGCCGCCCAGGTCGGGTCGCCGGTTTTGATATACTGGTCCCATGTGTAACCGATCAGGTCGTCTTCCTTGCGCTCCTGGCCGTCGCCGTGAAAGATCAGCGGCTGATTAGGCACCATGCCCAGTTCGGCGACCACGCTGCCCGTGTTTTTTGCGATCTGCACGATCATTTCGCCTGGGCCGTCAGGCTTTTCATCCTGACGGTTGGAGCCGCCGCCGATCATCAGAAATCCGGTTTCTGATCGAATCTGTTCCGGGATGGCGATTCTGACCCAATGCTGCCATTTGGTGCGATTGACCTCTTCAGGAGTTCGCCAACTCTGCGAAATCATGTTGACCACGACCAGTTTCATGCCATCGGTCGTGGTTTCCGAAACGACGTCCCACTGATAACTGTTGTCTTCTTTGTTGATATATTCGTCCAGCGCTGTCTGTTGCGGCAGCTCCTCAGCATTTACAAAGGTTGTACCGCCGGCAAGTGTTGCCAGTGAGAGCAGCAATCCCGCACCGATTCGAAAGTTCATTCTGGTCCCCTGGTTAGGCGTACTGTCACAGCTGATGGTATGAATCGAAGAGGAAGAGTCAGTGGCCGCCAGCACCGCTAGCCGCGCTACGACAATGGAGTCACGATGAGGAGTCGGTGATCGCAAGTGCAGTGAGGGGCAGTCCATGCGCCAAATCAGGACCGGTTGCGGCCGGCGGGAATCGTTGGACGGAGCCTGTTGTCAGCAATCACTGACATCACCGCGGCCGGCAATCACACGTGTGTGTCAGAGTTTAAGCCCGCCGCCAGCAGGTCGCAACAAGTTTGAACTGCTGGCGTTCGAAATCCGACACAGCCGACCGCATTTAACCGGTGCCGCCGCCCCCTCCTCAATTCGCTGACCCAACCGTCGGTTCCGGGGTGATTCAGTTTTCGAAATGTCGTGGCGGGTTCTGGCTCGCGGGGGCCAATGGATGATGAACTCTGGTACTCCCGTCGCGGCCACAAATCAGCGTAATACGCTGTCGTCAGATGCCGATTCCGCTCTCGGGGTGTCGAGGGACTCCGGAGAACGTTGATTCAGCGCTAAAAACTCCCATAGCCGCAATTCGCACGATTTGCCAGAATTGGTCGTGCAGCCACGACAACCACAGAAAACGTCTCGAAACCAGGGCAGTTTCGAAGAATCCGATCAGGGGATCATGGATGAAACCCTTTGCACAAAAACAGAATCGACCTGCCACGGGGTGGCTGGCCTTAATCGGCGTCGTCGCAGCAGGTTTTGGTGTGTGGTACTTTGAATTGCTTCCGGAGTTGCGCCCTGTTCCGTCTGGCCAGCTGGCTGTCGAATCGGAAGATTCCATCCCCATGCCGGCGGATTCCTGGGACGACAGTGTGTATGGAACGGATCCATCCGAATCGTCAGACACTGGAGAATTCGACTCGCTGCTCAACGTAATCGACGACGGCGCCGATCCTCTGGATCGGGTACTGACTGAGCTGTCCGAGCCGGAGATTACTGCCGATCGGTCATTCAGTACCGAGACGGCTGCGGGAACGATGGATGATTCCGATGGTCCCATCCGTGCAACATCCTTTGACTCGGCTTCCCGGCATGCGAACGACGGGCCTGGGAATGTGAGTCGCACCGGCGTCGTGCCGGCAGTTGCATCGAGGCCGGCCGCCCCGATCCTGTCTGCGGAAACAGCCGAGGCTCTCCGCAGTGCGGACCTGCTGGTTGTCGCCCCAGC
>JBDOMX010000345.1:2311-4965 GCA_039831615.1 Planctomycetaceae bacterium | reverse complement strand
AGAATCACCTCCGATTCGGGCGGCAATGGCCTTCAGGGCGACAACCCGCTCATTAATATCCATTCGGCCGGGATATGGCCCCGACGTTTCAAGAAATGCTTCAATGTCAGCCACAAGGGCGGTGGCGTCCGTGGAGGAGCTCGTGGTGAGCGAGGCAAAACGAATTCTTGATCGTATGCTGTTCCAGGCGGAGACACCCTCCCACAGCGGTAGATCGGTCTTAACAACATCAAGCAGATCTTCAGACCGTTCCGTTGCCGGATTGGCCTTTGTGTAGTCGATCATTGCCTGCCGAAACCTTGCCGGCGTTCCCGCCGAACTCGTGATGTTCTGCAAGCTGCGAGCGGTTTGCAGATTGACCGACACCATCGACGTTTGCTGGTCCAGCTTCGACTTAAGCGCGGTCAGGGCCGTCTTTAACTCGGACGACACATGATCACGGTCGGCCAATTCATTCAATCGAGACTTAACCGCTGGGTAGCCATTCAACGAATCGTTCGGAAGAGCTGCGACCAATTCGACAACCGCGGCCTGATCAGTCTCGAAGACGTCGTCTACCTTCTTCTGCATTGCCAATCGCGTCTGTTGAATCTGTCCCTTCACATTCAGGACACGAGCCTTCTCTGACTCGTTTCGAGCGATCGCAGTAGCTTCTTCAAGTGACTTTTCAGCCGGGCCGAAGTTCTCCCACCGCGAATCCTGTCCGAGTTTCCGGGCGTTGGCAATCAGTAGATCCAATTGTTCCTGGCGACCAACTTCCTGTTTTCGAACGGCATCCAGCTGTTCCTTCAGCCCAAGGATCTCCGGTTGTTGGAGAAAGCGAGAATCTTCAGCTTCAATGGTCGCAAAGTAGTCATCAATCGGCTGCAGATCTCCGGACGCTCGCGAATCACTCAACAACATTGTGGCCTGTTTCACATGCCCAGTGACGGCATTCTGAAACGTGACGCTGCGAATGATCAGCACAACGGCCACGGTCGCAACCAGACAGCCGGCCACGATCGAAGACATCAATGCTATCCGTTTCCGTGATTCTGCCGTTTTTAGCGTTTCAATTCGGTCCGCCAGTCGATTCTCCAACGGTTCTGAAAGAGTCCGGCCATCTCGGACGGTCTGACTATAAAGCCGTTCCAGCTCCTCGATGGTTGTGTTCCGGTCCAACGCCGTTTCCAGTTGTTCTTTGTTTGCCGTAAATTCCGCTTCAGACGCGATTTTCGCTTCTTCTTCGTTTAGCCAGTCCAGAGCTGGGCCGGCAATGTCATACAGAGGGTCGGTTGCTTCCAAATCCAGAATCTCTGTCAAAGCGAAGAATCGTTTTTGCAGCGGTTGAGCGGTTGACCTGTCAAAGTCGGCATAGGCGTCCGATAGTCGATGGCATAGAGGTTCTAATTCCGCTCGAGCGTTTGTCTGTCGAAGCTGTGTATGTGCTTGCCGTGCGCTTTTCTTCAATGCTACCGGTACCTTGATGGTCCATTGGGGGCTGGAAAACTCATTGTCCAGCGTGGCGACGAGAGCGAGATTCTTTTGTTTGACGGCCGTCTGCAGTTCTTTTTTCAGTTCACCGATGCGATGGGTCTCGAACTTCTCAAGATCCACACTCCACTGCGTATTGGCAATATCCTCCACGACCAACTGACGCAACGTGTCAATGCGTTGGGGCAGTGGATCGCGCCCTAATGACTGCGTCCGGTATCGTTGCAGCAACCGTTCCAGAGGAGCGGAGACAGAGTATGCGTCATTAAGTTCAGCAGCGATGTCGACGGGCAGTTCGCGAACGGGCTGGATAGCGAACTGCATCAGGCAGTCGTTCCAGATTTCTGCTTCGGGAAAATCAAGAGCGGTGACGATGTCGTTCAGATTGGGAGTCTGTTCTGCCAGTTCAATGGCTTCTGATCGCAGTCCTTTGTTCAGCAGTTTTTCCACTTCACGGAGACGTAGCGTTGTGACTTCGACAAACTCCTCATGTCGCGCCGCCAGATCGATTAGTTCTTCCTCACTGGGATCCACAATGAATGCCAGAACCTGCTGAATCTCCTCGACCAGCTGATTGACTTCTTCTGTTGTCATTCGGAATCCTCCGACTGTGACGTAACCAGATACAACTTCAAGACCTCGCCGTCACCCTTGTCTATGTCGACACTCATGTTGTACTCCAGTTTGACGTCCGCAAGTTCGGACAACAGATCCCGTATGGTCGATGAGTCTGCCCTAATTCGCTCACTTTCGTACAGTTCTTTAAGTCTCCCGAGCTTCTCAATTTGAGTCTTCATTTCCGGTTCTACGTCACGCCTGCCTCGTACAATTCTCTTGGCGTCACCTTCGGTCAGACTCCAATGATCTTTTAATTCGTCGGGATTCTTGGTCCTGATGTATTCCAGTTTAGAGATTTCACCCTGAAGCTTTTGAGCGACCTTGCCAAGTAGCTTCTCGGTATCGACAAATCTCGGCAGTCTCTGTTCTTCAACTATTCGATCGGCGTCGTCAACGACGGAACAAATTGAATCGATGTGTTGAACAAATGTGGTTACATCCTTCTTGTAATCCGCAGCCTTGAATCTTTCACCGTCTTCATCGTCGTCCTCCCAGAATTTATTCTCCCAGATTCTCACAGGGCTTATCGGATTTGCGTCTGGCGACAATCGATTAAAGGTTGG
>JBDOMX010000345.1:0-2301 GCA_039831615.1 Planctomycetaceae bacterium | reverse complement strand
ACACCCACATTTGTTTCACTCAGTTCTGGAGCATCAACACGGATACGACAACCACCCAGCACCCCGTCGTTGTATCGAGTTGGCGCCAAGGACAGTTTGAATGGCTTCCGAAGAGCGAAGAAGAAGTCGGCGCCGTTACGATTTCGCTTCTCCCCATCCGCCCTATACCTGACAACCGAAAAAGTTCTCTCGATTCTTCCCGATCGCTCGATTAAGGAAGCCACCACGTGAACGGGCACATCGTCGGAAATAACCAATGGACGGTCGCCCTCGATGGCGATCTCGAATCGCGAACTTTGTGCGAGATCCTTTAGATCTATAGGGACCTTTCTGTCCGGTTCTCGCGGAAACAAAATCACACTGTGGCCCTTCAAGTCAAGACGTATGGGTGCCCATGAAACTTTCCGACAGTCGGCCGTATCTGAGTTTTCTTTCCACTGAAAATGAAGCTTTACCAGGGAGTCATCTTTCACTTTGGTCGCGACGTATTCTCCAAATTCCTGGGCGTCATCCGTACCTTCCAATGCCAATCCGAGTTTCCATGTTATCGTTTTCTGGCCGGGAGAATCAGCGTCGATGGGCGATTTCACCAACGTAGCATTTACGCCAGGAATAACCTTATTGAACCCGTCAACGACGAACATTTCCAACTCGTCGAGTTCGTCAGACTCGATATACAGTGTTTCAGATTTCTGCTCCGAAGGGCTTTTCCTTGGATCGTAATCACGCACACCCAAAGGTGATTTTCGGTTGTCTAAAGCTGTAGGCGCGAAGCGTGTGAACGGCGTCCAACTGTCTTCGCGAAGGACGATGGTAAGTTCATCGTTTTTGTTGACGGCAGCGTCCTGGTGTGTACTAAATCGGAACGTGATGCGACTATTCCTAAATACTCTTACAGCTTTTGCTGCGTTGCTTAAGATGTTCGTGTCACTTCGAATTGCGTCGTCCCAACTCCAGTGGAGACTTGCTGGCTGAGGACTCTCGTGGGACCGAAATTCGAATCTACCCAAAACCGTTTTGTCGAAACTTACTTGCCATTCGCGATTCGTTGAATTCGAATCATGAGGCGTGATGGAGATTCCGGCTGTGCCACACTCAATCGATAATGACGTCGCTGATGAAAGAAAGAGATCAAGCCCAAAGGATTCCTTGCTCGAAGTCGCGGCTGGCACTTCCCATATCCAGACATTGGATATTTCTTGTAGTTTTTTCCGAATGTTGTCGAACGGTTGCTTTCCCTCAAATGGATCGACGGATTTCGGTTTCGACGGCGGCTCCGCAGTCGCGACCTCCATCTCGTTCTCCGGCGATGTTTCTTTCTCCGGACTGCCTACGTTTACCGATACAGGATCGGCGATCGCTTTCTCTGACGGAGGCTCCTCATTATTCTCGTTCCCGGCGGTGACCGGGACATGAGTGTCCTCATGGCTGCGTTCGTTTGGCCGGTCGCCATCGGCGAACTTGTCTTTCAGGAAGAAGACACCTAACCCGATCCCACACAGCAGCATCACCACGACAGTGCCAATGGCCCACGCACCGACACTACTTGGCTTTTGTTCGAAGGCAGCATCCACGCGAGAGACCGACGGGGGAGCGACACCACTGCTGGTTGACGGTGGTTCGGCGGTTTTTCGCAGACTGTACGTTGCCCCCATCTCGGCACCGGTCACGACGTCTTGTTCCAATAGGTCCACCAGTTCATCGTCGGACATCGTGTTTCGTGCTTTTGATGCGGTCTTCGATGGCGTGGATTTTTGTAGTGCCGGCTCTGGTTTCTTCGTTTCTGCCTGCTTGAACTCAAGAACTCCCGACCGAGCCTTCTCAACCAACGCACCACCCGTGGCAGGGGCTAACGGCGCAGCAAGGTCGACCTTAATTGCTCGTGCGTCGTTGCGAAGTGTCGTGGCTTCCGTGGTGCCGTCCAGGTAGAACCGCAGTTGGCATTCTGTCCCCGCAAGCAGCCGTGTAAAATACGTGCTGAACGTGATACCCCAGCGTTGAGGTATTGGAATCAGATCCAACACTTCCGTGACCAGCGACAACGTATCTGTTCCGGCAGGAAAGATAACGTTCACGGGCGCCTTACTGGCCAACAGTTGTTCGGCCACGTAGCCGCCCCAACCATTGTCAGCAGCAACGGATTTCCACGCGGATAAGTTCACCCGTGGCGGAATCTGCGGGCCAGGTAACGTTCGTGCTGGCCGTGTGGTGACGTTTCCGTCCCAGGCTGAAACGATGCTGGTCGTGTCGCCCAGAACGCGAGCCGGGCCGGCAACTAACGATGACACATCATCAACCACG
>JBDOMX010000590.1:0-4984 GCA_039831615.1 Planctomycetaceae bacterium | reverse complement strand
CACCCAATGGAAACACGAAGTTTTGCACGCTGTCAACGACACGAGCTGCACTGAATCGTTCGCCGATTTCAGTCATGGCCTGCCAGCCGGCTGGTCAACCACCGGTCCTGCTTTTGCCGGACCCGCAAGAGCCACGGTCGCTGCGGGTGCTCACGAACATCGGACTGCGGAAGCTGGATTTAGCTCCGTCGATTTATCGGACCGCTTTGGTGGCAGTCTCTACAGTCCGACGTTCGAACTCACTCACCCGGAAATCCTGATTCGCATTGCCGGCGAAGGAGCGCGTGTTCGATTGGTCATCGAAGGCTACGTAATGGCCCATTTTAATGGACTGTTATTCAGAGGAATTGACCAAAAGGTCGACACGAAAGGAGAATTCCAGTGGCTACGGATCGGTGGCGACACGCATCGGTACACTGGCAGGAACGCGTACCTGGAAATCATGGATGAAGGCGATGGCTGGTTCGTCATCGACGAGGTTCATTTTGTGAAACAGGGAAATGGGGCACGCTCGAAGGTCGACGTACCGGCTTCGTCACGAACACTTGCCACCACTCTGCAGCAGGATCCGACGTCAAATCCTGTTGCCACATCCGTAGCGTTCGCCTGGCCGGAGTTATTTGCGAGGGAACTGTTGCCGTCGTCCTCCGATGAACAATGGACCGCGCTGAGGGCCGCATGGGCCAAGGCGTCAGCGGACGCTGCTCGTCCCATCCCGGTCCTTGCGGTCACCGACGGGACTGGAGAGGACCAACATGTTTTCATTCGTGGCAACCATCGCAACCCCGGCGAGCTGTCATCACGTTCATTCCTGACAGCGATCGCCGGACCGAATCAGACTCCGATCGAATCGGGCAGCGGTCGCCGCGAACTGGCTCAACGACTGCTGGCCGACGACAATCCGTTCCCGGCGCGTGTGGCTGTCAATCGAATCTGGCACCATTTGTTTGGTCGCGGAATTGTGGCGTCGACCGATGACTTCGGCGTGCTTGGAGAACGGCCCAGCCATCCGCAGCTGCTCGATCATCTCGCAACCCGATTCAGAAAGGACGGCTGGTCGATCAAACGCCTCATTCGACAACTCGTCCTGTCACGGACGTACCGCATGAGCAGCGTTGGCAGCCCCGAGGCCCCTACGATCGACCCGGGGAACGTGCTGCTGCACAGTTCCCGAGTGCGTCGACTTCAGGGCGAGATTATTCGTGACCTCATGCTGCAGCTGGCCGGGCAGCTGGATTCGCAGATGCATGGTCCCTCGGTTCCCGTGGCACTGACGGATTTTATGCAGGGACGAGGTCGACCGAAGAGCGGCCCGCTGGACGGAAACGGTCGGCGGAGTATCTATATCTCCGTCAATCGCAATTTTCTGTCACCATTCATGCTGGCCTTTGACACGCCTTCGCCCATGTCCACGCGGGGACGCCGCGCGGTGTCTAATGTGCCGGCCCAGGCACTGATTTTACTGAACGATGAATTCGCACACCAACAGTCGCAACGCTGGGCTGCAAAGCTGTTGACCGCATCAACAGAAACGGATCACGTGATCAGACTGGCCTGGCAGGAGGCTCTCGGACGCGTCCCATCTGAGGCCGAACTGTCGGCGGTACGGCGTTTCGCCCAAACTCAGGCAACACACCATGCGGAAACGGTCACGGCGTCTACAATCGGAGAAAAAACCATGCAGGACATCTGTCACGCCATCATGAATACCAAAGAGTTTGTGTACGTCCGCTGAATCGTCTCCAAAGCCGCGATGACTGCTGACCCCGATTCAAGTGTCAATCCATGTCCACGCATCTGCTGCTCCCTCGATCTGAATAACGATAGTCTTTCCCCCATGATCCCACGATTATCCATACTGGCACTGACCCTGCTGGCCATCCCGGTCGTCGCACAGGACACCGATGTTTCAGAATCGGACCCAAAAGCTGCCGCGGCTCTGGAATCCACGTTTCTCAACAAATCGCGGCAATTGACCTTTGAAGGGCGTCGGGCGGGCGAAGGCTATTTCAGCGCCGACGGCCGTCAGCTGATTTTTCAAAGCGAACGTGACCCGACCAATCCGTTCTTTCAGATCTTTCGACTGAATCGCGAAACAGGAGAAACGACGCGCGTCTCTCCGGGACACGGCAAAACAACCTGCGCCTGGATCCATCCGGACGGCCAGCGCGTTCTGTTCGCGTCGACTCACGACGATCCGCAGGCGATTGAAAAGCAGAAGGACGAACTGGCCCTCAGAGAATCCGGTCAGGAACGGCGATATTCATGGGACTACGATGACAACTACGACATCTATGAGTTCGATCCTGCAGATGGCAGCTATCGGAACCTCACCAGTGAACGTGGATATGACGCCGAAGGATCGTACTCACCGGACGGAAAACTGATCGCCTTTGCCTCGAACCGCTTTGGTTACGCGGACCTGAGTGAGCAGGATCAGGAAAAGTTTGACATGGATCCGGCCTGGGCCAGTGAGATCTGCATCATGAACGCCGACGGGTCGGGACTCCGTCGACTCACCAGTACGCCCGGTTATGACGGAGGCCCGTTTTTCTCACCGGACGGTCAGCGCATCTGCTGGCGTCGATTTGCAGAAAACGGTGCCACGGCCGAAGTCATGACCATGAACCTCGATGGAACTGACCAGCAGCAGCTGACTTCACTGGGTGCGATGTCGTGGGCACCCTACTTTCATCCGTCCGGCGAGTACCTGATTTTCGCCACGAATCTACACGGCTTCGCCAATTTCGAACTGTATCTGGTTGACGCAGCCGGAGAACACGAACCTGTGCGAGTGACACACACGGCCGGGTTTGATGGACTTCCGGCATTCACGCCGGACGGCAGACAACTGGCGTGGACGACCAATCGCACGGCCGACAAAAAGTCTCAGATCTTTATCGCCGACTGGAATCATTCCGCAGCCCGGCAGGCACTCTTCGGCGTCGAAACCAGCACGGAAAAAACGAGCAGCAATCACGCCAAAACGATCGGACTGGCTCCTTCGCGACGCACCAGCTACGCGCCTGCCGATGCGGTACGACATGTCGAATACCTGTGTCGACCTCAGCTTCAGGGGCGTCTGACGGGGACTCGAGGTGAGAAACTCGCGACCAACTATGTCGCGCTGTTTTTCGAGACTCTCGGCCTGGAGCCGGCAGGCGTCGATGAAGACTGGTTTCAGCCATTCGACTTCACGTCCGGTGTTTCGGCCGGGTCAAACAACCGACTCACAGTCAATGACCACGCAATCGACATCGATGAACAGTGGCGTCCACTGGCGTTTTCAGCGACCGGTGAATTTGAGGTGGCTGATGTGGTGTTTGCCGGCTACGGGATACAGGCTCCAAATGGCGAAGGCTTCGACGAATACGATTCGTTTGTGCATCTGGATGTGAAGGATAAGTGGCTGCTGTGTTTTCGATTCATGCCCGAAGACCTCTCACCCGAGCAACGGCAGTATCTGGCACGATTCAGCAGCGTCCGTTTCAAAGCCATGAAAGCGCGGGACCTGGGCGCCCGGGGTTTGCTACTCGTGAGCGGCCCCACGTCCAACGTGAGGCAGCAGCTCATCCCCTTAAAATTCGATGGATCGCTGGCAGGCACAAGTTTGCCGGTTCTGAGTATTACCGATGACTTCGCTCGAACGCTGCTCGCTGGCTCGGGCAAAGATCTCCGGGAGTTGCAGCAGGGTCTGGATGACGGCAGTCCGGCCATGGGATTTCTGCTCAAGGACGCACGTCTGGCCGCCACCGTCGACATTAAGCAGGAACATCGAACAGGTCGCAACGTGCTGGGGCGACTGCAGGTTGGGAATGCGCCCTCACACGAGATCGTGGTGGTTGGGGCGCACATCGATCATCTTGGATCCGGGCCCAGTGCGGGTTCTTTGGCGCGGGACAACGAATCATCACAGATTCATTTTGGAGCAGACGACAATGCCTCGGGAGTCGCTGCGATGCTGCAGATGGCCGAAGCTCTTGTCAACGAAAAGGAACAGGGCCAGCTTGATGGTCGGCGAGACATCGTGTTTGCAGCATGGTCGGGCGAGGAACTGGGGCTGCTGGGATCCAGCCACTACGTCAGGGACCTCGAGTCACTCTTCAGTCAGCACGCGGCCGATGCGTCAGCCGCACTCGACGCTGAGCCCAATGAACAGGACTCGGGTGACGATGCACCTGTCAAAGATGAAGCAGAGAATGAAGACGACGAGCTGTCCGGTCCCACGACGGGTGGCCTCCACATGTACATCGCCGCCTGTCTCAACATGGATATGGTGGGGCGGATGCAGGAACGACTCGTGCTGCAGGGACTCGGCTCTTCCAATGAATGGAGAAAGATCATCGAGCAGGTCAACGTGGTCGCCGGTTTACCGGTCACCCTGCAGAATGACAGCTACCTGCCCACCGATGCGAGCGTGTTCTTCATGCACGGTGTCCCCATTCTTTCTGCATTTACGGGAACTCACAGCGAATACCACACACCCCGAGACACCCCGGAGAAACTGAACTATGAAGGGATCTCGGACATCGCACACTTCATGGGGCGGGTCTGCCGGGAACTGGTCACTCGAGAAAGGATGCCCGCATATGTCTCGCAGGATCGACCGGACGAAGGACAGCGACGCGCCAATCTTCGCGCCTGGCTGGGGTCGATTCCTGACTATGCCGGCACAGATACCAAAGGCGTGTTGCTGTCGGGAGTGGCGAACGGAGGCCCGTGTGACAAAGCAGGCGTGCGTGCCGGAGACGTCATCGTTGGCCTGGCGGGCAGGACGATCGAGAACATCTATGACTATACGTATGCCATCGAAGCGCTGAAAATCGGTCAGGAAATCGAGATCGTCGTCCGACGGAACAATCGCGACATCAAACTCAGAGTCACACCCGGTTCACGTGACTGACGAGCAATCGCGGATGCATGGCCGTATCGACAGGGACCAAATGCCGGTAGACGAACAGCTCAGTAGCCGGAAAGCAGGCTT
>JBDOMX010000604.1:0-5005 GCA_039831615.1 Planctomycetaceae bacterium | reverse complement strand
CGTTCCTGCTGAAACGCCTCCGCATCGAGATGACAGTGAGTGTCAATGAGTCGTGGGACCATAGAGCAATTTTCGAAATGTCGTGGCGGGTTCTGGCTCGCGGGGGCCCATGGATGATGGGCTCTGGCACTCCCGCCGTGGCCACGAATCAGCGTAATACGTTTGAGGAGTGCCGTTATTTGACCTGAATTGGTGTCATGCCGAAAGTTTGCGGGTCGAAGCGGTACAGGTTTCGTTCGGGAAAGTTGAGCTGTAATTGCCGGATCTCTTCACCAGTTTCAGGCAGTCGCGCGACAAGTACCTCATTACGATATTCCGGATCGTTGATGATGTAACTCAACTGAGGATCAGAATTGGACTCATCAACGAGGACAAGTGCCGGTTTTTTGACGGTGTCCGATGCCACGAGTTGATGAAACACTTCGAATCGTCGTCGCGACCAGGCAAGCTCACTGGTGGCGCCCACAATTTTGGACGGCCCCCAAACCGGCTCCGCCGAGTACCACGCAGGAAGCAGGGCTGCGATGACAAAACACGTCAGCCACGCGCGACTCGCCCTTGTCGAAGTGAGGCGTGACAATTCGTCAACGATCGACGACATCCCGGCGGCGACCAGGATGAGAATCAGTGGCGCCGTTTCGAAAACGTAGTGCCAGTGCATGATTCCCGAAAACCAGTACGGGATGTGGGCAAGGTGCAGTGTCACGACGCTGGCAAACATCAGCCGCAGGACAGTTGTCTGGTACGGGCTGTCTTTCGTCGCGAAAACCAGTCTCATCAGGACCAAAATAAGTCCCATAACGATGGGCGCGATCCCCAGGATCCATTGTCCGCTGGCCAGACAGCGATCTCCGAGATTGCGCAGGGCGCGCGGCCATGTCAGGTTTTCAGCCCACTGATCGTAACTCTTCAACACCTTCGGCGTTTGTTGCGCGTCACCTCGGACTCCGTTGTTGAATCCATAGGTGTGACGAGGCGTGTAGATGCGGGTGTATTCCTGATACCCGCTGCGTACCGCTGATCCGGTGATGTTGTGGTTCAGGATTCCGAGCGCGAGGAATCCGGCAGCCAGCGGCAGGGCCATGCACACTGTCAGAGTGATTCGCTGCGCCGCCCATGCCGGTTTGGTGCTGCGCATGAGTTGCCGGAAAAACATCAGGCCCCATGGCAGCGCAAATCCGGCAGCAGTCATCGGGCGACCCAACATGGCCAGGCTGAGTGCAGTCCCTGAAATCAGCGTCAGCGGCAGGCTGGGAGATCGAATCAGCCGCACCATCGTCCACAGGAAAACGCTCAACGCCAACATGGTCGGGTGATGGGCCAACAACATGTTACTGAAGACGGCCAGTCCCGGACTGCAGCCGATCAGTAGGCCTGCCGCCAGCGCCGGCTTCGGTGCGAGAACTTCACTCGCCGTGAGATAGAAGAAGGCAGCGGCCAGTGCCCCTGCCAGCCAGTGTCCCACGATGGGTCGTCCGGTTTCCAAAAACATGGCAATCCACAGCCCTGTCCATGGGAAATATCGACTGGCCGTGCAGCGTTCGTTCAGTACGTGATACTGATGGAACAGATCCGGCCGGATGGCTGCGGGGGGCCATGACAGTCTGCCCGCGGCGAATGTACGTGCCTGCAGCAAATAGCTGTACTCATCATGATAGGCGGGCGGCAATTCGTAGAAGGCGACGGATTCCGGACGCAGGCCGTTCGGCAGTTTCACCGACTGCAGACCGACAATGCTGCTGGCCGCCAGAGAAACACCGAACACGAGGGCGCAACATGCCAGACGTGTTCGGAGGGAAGCGTTTGGCAGAGTGTTAATCTGGAAAGCCGTGCGGAGCGATCCCGGGAACAGACACATCACTGGAAGAGCCAGCAGGACCAGAAACGGCAGAGTTGTTTCCGGATCCCAGTTGGTGAACCACGCCATCGAACCGGCCGGACTGGCGCGGGCCTGCAGCAGCCTCTGGAACTCAAAATATCCGCACAATCCCGTTGCAGTTAACCAGGCAACCGCAATTCGGGATTTTCCATTCAACGTCATCGTAGGTGGTATTCTTGGGGAACCGGACGGCAATGGTCAGGAAAACCGAATCAGCTATCATCTGTCGCCGGCCACCTGTCCGGCCCGCTGCTGCCACTTCGAAATACGTAGACTGTCCAAAAACTGCTGTTTGAAATCCATGAAACGACCCGGTTCCCCCGCAAGTTTGTTGTTTCGTCTGGTGGTGCCGGCCTGTGCTGCGTTTATTTTCACGATTCTGGTCATGATTGCGTCGATCTTCGGAGATCCTCAGGCTCCGGTGTCCCGATGGTTCGATCGGCACATGGGCGCACTGTTGACAGTTGAGTTTGTGGCCACGATGGTACTCGCCCTGCTGGCCATGACGGTGGATCGGATCCGCACTCTAAGATCCGATCAGGACCATGGTCCCATGGAGCCGGAAGTGCGGCAGATCAACCAGAACCAATCAGGACCAGACATCGAGTCATGACAAGTCCACATGATCTTTATCACGAACTTCTGACGCTTGTCCGTCGAGCTGCGCTGCTGGAATCAGCAGGCGCTGTGCTGAGCTGGGATCGTGAAACATATATGCCGGCAAAAGGAGCCGAGCATCGTGCCAGCCAGCTGAGCCTGCTGTCAGGGATTCACCATCAGGCCGCCACGGATTCCCGGATTGGTGAATTGCTGCACGCGCTGCGGGACAGTGAACTCAATGATTCGCCCGAATCCGATTCGGCCGTCAATCTGCGTGAACTTCGCCGGCGCTACGACCGCCAGTGTCGGCTGCCTCAGACGCTGGTGGAAGAGATCGCGCGGGTCACGGCACTGGCTCAGCATCACTGGTCTGAAGCTCGCAAAGCCAGTAATTATCAAACATTTTCTCCATGGTTGTCCGACGTGATCCGACTCAAGCGTGACGAAGCTGCGGCGGTCGGTTTTGCTGCCGGCGGAGTCGCCTACGACGCTTTGCTGGACGAATATGAACCGGAATGCACAAGCCGGGAAGTGGCCACCGTGTTCGGCCGGCTACGCGAGAAACTGGTGCCTCTCCTCGATGCGATCAAGGGCTGCGAGCGCCGACCGGACGAATCAATTCTGACTCGCGAGTATCCGGTGGAGCAGCAGGAACAGTTCGGACGTCTCGCGGCTCAGGCCATCGGCTTTGATTTCGACGCTGGACGGCTGGACGTGGCGGCGCACCCGTTTTGCAGCGGGACCGGGCCGGGCGACTGCCGGCTGACGACGCGATATGACTCACAGTTTTTCAGTGGTTCATTCTTTGGCACGCTGCACGAATCCGGACACGGACTGTACGAACAGGGATTGCCGGCTCAGACCTTTGGCACTCCACTGGGCACCGCGGTGTCACTGGGAATCCATGAATCCCAGTCGCGACTGTGGGAGAATATCGTCGGCCGAGGGCGACCCTTCTGGCAGTACTTCTTCCCCAAGGCTCAGGAGTTCTTTCCGAGTTCTCTGGGACAGACAACGCTGGATGAATTTGTGTTTGCAGTCAATGCGGTCAAGCCATCATTAATTCGCGTGGAAGCAGACGAAGTGACCTACAATCTGCACATCATGTTACGCTTTGATCTCGAGCGGGATCTGATCGCCGGGGATCTGACGGTGGACGATCTGCCCGCCGCCTGGAATGAACGGTTTACACGTGACTTTGGGATCATGCCTGATACCGACGCGGTCGGCTGCCTGCAGGACATCCACTGGGGCGCCGGGCTGTTCGGCTACTTTCCGACGTATACCCTCGGCAATATGTATGCCGCACAGTTCTTCGCAGCAGCTCGAACACAGCTCGGCGACCTGAATGCGCAGTTCGCTCGAGGGGAATTTTCGCCTCTGCTGGGTTGGCTGAGAGAGAATATCCACCAGCAGGGGCAGCGACTGCCCGCCGGTCGCCTGGTGGAAATCGTCACTGGTGAGCCTTTGAGCGACGAACCGCTGATCCAGCACCTCAGTCAGCGTTTCCTTCCACTGTATCAGGCCTCGTAAGGCGAACCCGTGGAGCAGTTTGCCGTGTCCGGATCGCATCACAGCAGATTCAGCCCTGTCGCTGGCCGCCGACTGTCGGGTGCGGCGACTGTCGTTGAGTCAACAGCTTCTCGTCGCTATAACGCGACGCGCCGCGTCCCGCACGCATATATTTCATCGGTGCTTTGAAAAACGGCCTCTCGTAGTGGTCGTTTGCCGGCGCCATCGGATTCGGATTCATATCATGATTCAGGTGCAACTTCCCGACGGAACACTGCTGGAAAAAGAAGATCACGTGACGGCGCTCGACATTGCTGCCGGCATCAGTGACGGGTTGAAACGGGCCACAGCGGCCGCATCGATTGAAGACAATATTTTTGACGCCACGAGGCCTTTGGCAGAACTCACGGACCTGCGTCCGGTGCCCCTGCAATTGCTGACAACCCGCGATGACAAGGCGTCTGCCGTCATGCGGCACAGTTGCGCGCATATCATGGCCCGCGCCATCATGAGACTTTATGAGGGCGTTGGTCTGGCCTTCGGCCCGGTCAAAGGCAACACATTCTACTACGACTTCGATCTGGCAACTCCGATCAGCGATGAAAACTTTCCCGCGATCGAAGCGGAAATGAAGAAGATTGTGAAGGAGGCGGAGCCGTTCGAACGGTTCACGATGAGTCGTGATGAATCCATTCAGTTGTGCAGCGATCTCAACCAGGAGCTCAAGGTCGAACACATTGAGACCGGGTTGGCGGAGCACGATTCACTCAGTTTTTATCGGCAGGGCGAATTTGTGGACCTGTGCCGTGGTCCGCATATTCCCCATGCCGGAATGATCAAAGCTTTCAAGATTCTGAGTGTCGCGGGATCGCACTGGAAAGGGGATGTTTCAAACCGCTCGCTTCAGCGAGTCTATGGGACGGCATTCTTCGACAAAAAAGAGCTGAAGGCGTATTTGGAGCAGCTGGAAGAAGCAAAGAAACGCGATCATCGAGTGCTCGGCAGTCGTCTGCA
>JBDOMX010001057.1:4037-5009 GCA_039831615.1 Planctomycetaceae bacterium | reverse complement strand
CCAGGCCAATTAGGTGGAAGCGTGTTGCTTCCGGTATTGGGTTGGACTGACGCCGAACGTCTTTTTGAATTGCTTGGAGAACTGGTAGATGTCGGGATAGCCGACTTCTTTGGCGATTTCACCGGGGCGTAGATTTACTTCGTAAAGGAGTCGTTGAGCGATCGACATCCTGCGGCGGACGACATAGCTGCTGATGGTCGTACCGAAGTGTTCTCGGAACTGGTGGCAGAGATGACTGCGAGACATGCAAGCAATTCTCGCTAAGTCATCCAGCGGCGTGGTTTCCGTGAAATACTCATCGAGATGTTCGCGGACTTTCAGGAGTGGTGGCGGAATACGGTGCTGGGGATCTCGCGTACGCAGATGCCTCGCAATGGAGAAAGCCCAGATCTGAAAGTAGTTCTGTAAGATGGCCTGATCGGGTGCGTCGTGCTGAATCATCTCGTACATCAAGCCTTCCAGCGGTCTAGTGATCAACGATTCGTCCTCGATTGTTATCGGAACGGCAGTTGGTAAGCGGCTCTCATCGATCTGTCGCGAGACCCATGTTCCTTCGACGTGCATCCATGAGTGAGGTTCGACGTTGGCCGCTTTGCCCCAACTGTAGAACTGCTCTGCCCCCGGTGGCCACAAGATTAGTGTGTTTGGCCCGACGGACGACTCGACGTTTCGGCGGTCAAGTCGCGCGGCCTTGTGAAAGAACATGATCAACCAGTCGCCGGTACCGATCGGGCGGTGTACGTTCGTGTTGAACATCGGCTCGCGAATGCCGAGTCCGCGGACGTTGAAAATTGCCTTAGGTTCAAGCTCGTTGCCAAACCACTGCCGTTGCCAGCCCAGATCCTCACGGAGCGGAGCGGACTTCCACATGACAAATTTCGGCGGCGCTGCAGTTCGGTCAGTCATGGCGTGGTGAAGATCTCCGAAAACGAGTTGTGGTTATCGTCGCGTCAGGAATACGCCTGCCATCAC
>JBDOMX010001057.1:2036-4027 GCA_039831615.1 Planctomycetaceae bacterium | reverse complement strand
GGATAGTATTGAAACGTGTCACAAAGATAGTTTTCCGGGAGCGACTCTTGAATTCACGTCTTTTTTACTGGTCACTGACTGCAGCACTCGCAGGATTCCTGTTTGGGTTCGATACCGTCGTTATTTCGGGAGCCGAGAAGACGATCCAGTCGCTGTGGCAGCTTGGCGACTTCCAGCACGGGCTGGCCATGAGCATGGCGCTGTGGGGCACGGTTGTTGGATCGTTGCTCGGCAGTCTGCCAACGGATCGGTTCGGTCGCACGAAGACATTGCTCTCGATCGGCATTCTGTACTTCGTGTCTGCTGTCTGGTCAGGAATGGCCACCGACGTGTACTCGTTCATGATTGCCCGATTCATTGGCGGAGTGGGAGTGGGCGTGTCGACCGTCGCTGCTCCGCTCTACATCTCCGAGATCGCACCGCCGGAACACCGCGGTCGACTCGCTTGCATGTTTCAGTTCAACATTGTCTTTGGCATTCTCATCGCGTTCGTTTCCAACACGCTCATGGGTGGAATTGGTGAGAACGCGTGGCGGTGGATGCTGGGTGTTGAGGCTGTGCCCGCGCTGATTTATAGCGTGATGTGTTTCGGTCTGCCTGAAAGTCCCCGCTGGCTGATCGGCCAGAAAGATGATCGCGACGGCGCGGTTGCCGTGCTCCGGCTTGTGAATCCCGATGCATCCGAAAGCGAAGTCGAGAGTAAGGCAGATAAAATTGCCGCTGTGTCCCACGAGCCATCGAGCACCGGCGGATTCTGGAGCCATCGCCTGAAGACTCCAATCCTACTGGCATTTCTGATCGCGTTCTTTAATCAATTGTCGGGCATCAATGCGATTCTCTACTTCGCACCGCGGATCTTTGAACTCACAGGGCTGGGCGAAAGAGCGGCGTTGCTGCAATCGGTCGGCATCGGCGTGACCAACCTCATCTTTACCTTTGTCGGTCTAGCGCTGATCGACCGGCTTGGTCGCAGGACGCTTCTTTATATTGGCTCGTTCGGCTACATCGCGTCACTGGGGCTCTGCGCGTGGGCGTTCTTTACGGAGAACTTCTCGATCGTCCCGGCGTGTATCTTTGCGTTTATCGCCGCGCATGCCGTGGGACAGGGAGCGGTCATCTGGGTCTTCATCTCGGAGATCTTTCCGAACCGCCATCGTGCTCAGGGACAGTCGCTGGGCAGCTTTACCCACTGGATCTTCGCCGCACTGCTAACGCTGTTCTTCCCGTCGATGGTGACAATGTTCCCGCCCGGTTACGTCTTTGGATTCTTCTGCTTCATGATGGTGCTGCAACTTGTTTGGGTGAAGACAATGGTGCCCGAGACCAATGGCCGGCCGTTGGAGCAGATTGAACACGAACTGGGGATGGCCGAATGAAACGTCCCACGATTATCTCGCTTGGTGAAGTGCTGTGGGATTTGTTCCCCCGCGGCGAACGCTTTGGCGGCGCGCCGGCCAACTTTGCGTGTCACGCTGCGATTCAAGGCGCCGACGTGACGATGGTAAGCGTGGTCGGCGATGACCGAAACGGGCACGATGCGATCGGCATCCTCGGTGGATACGGCATCGACGTGAGCCTCATACAGATCATTCCCGATGCGAGGACCGGTACGGTGGGCGTCGCACTTGATAACAACGGCAAGCCGACGTTTACGATTCATCAAGGCTCGGCATGGGATCGGCTCGCTTGGAATGACCAGCTGGCCTCGCGGATTACCACAGCCGATGCGGTCTACTTCGGCACATTGGGGCAACGCAGCGACGACTCGCGAGCCACAATTCGTCGAGCCGTACAAGCGGCCGCCGTCGCCGGAATTCCCCGCGTTCTCGACATCAATCTTCGACCGCCGTTCTTCGACTCCGAGATGATTCGAGAATCAGTTCAGCTCGCCAGCATTTTGAAGCTCAGCGACGATGAGCTGACCCAGGTCCTCAGCGCCAGCCTCTGACGGAGCCCGTCGCTCGTCGCGTGGCGATGCCTCTGCCCACCCC
>JBDOMX010001057.1:0-2026 GCA_039831615.1 Planctomycetaceae bacterium | reverse complement strand
GCTGCGTGACCTGCTTGAATTCGGCAATCTCGACATGGTTGTCATGACCCGCGGTGCGAATGGAGCGGTGCTGGTCACGTCAGACTGCACCGTCAATCAGAACGGAATCCCCGCGAACGTGATCGATACGGTCGGAGCTGGAGACTCGTTTACCGCAGCCTTTCTGATCGGTTTGTTACGCGGTGAGCCTCACCAGCAGAACCTGCATAAAGCATGCGCCATCGCAGCGGCGGCCTGCGCCCACTCTGGAGCGGTTCCCGGCCCACAGTCAAATAAAACATCACCTCAACGATGAACGAATAAAGACGACAATTCACATGAAACCATTCATCGCACACCTCAGCCTCATCGCCCTTTGCAGCAACCTGTTTCTCAGTACAGCCGCGACCGCACAGGATTCCGATCGCTCGGATATTCTCGTCGCCGACTTCGAAGGCGAGACGTATGGCAACTGGAAAGTCGAAGGCGAAGCGTTTGGTAGCGGCCCTGCGAAAGGCGCGCTCGGCGGGCAAATGCATGTCAGCGGTTTCAAAGGCAAGGGGTTGGTCAATTCGTTTCTCCGAGGCGACCGCTCCACCGGAACCCTGACCTCGCCCGAATTCACCATCGAACGTCCCTGGCTCAATTTTCTGATCGGTGGCGGCGGCCATCCCGGCAAGACCTGTATGAACCTCGTCGTTGACGGGAAAATCGTTCGCACCGCCACCGGATTGAACACCAAGCCGGGCGGCAGCGAACAATTGGAGTCATCGTCGTGGGACGTGGCCGAGTTCGCCGGGAAGACGGCGGTGGTCCAGATCGTCGATCAACATACCAGGGGCTGGGGACACATTAACGTCGATCAGATCGTTCAGTCGACCAGACGAGCCGCTCCGGTTTTGGTGGATCTGACGAAAAAGCTCACCGTCACAAACACGCATCTCAAGGACGAATGGTCGACCTTTCCGTTCTACGACCAGGTCGGTTACGACCAGGCTCTGCGTCCGCAGTTCCACTTCACCTCACGGATGGGCTGGCTCAATGATCCGAATGGAATGGTCTACTATGATGGCGAGTGGCACATGCTGTTCCAGCACTTCGCCAAGGGAAATGCCAATGGCCCCAAGTCGTGGGGCAACGCGGTAAGCACCGATTTGGTGCATTGGCAGCAACTGCCGCACGCCATCAATCCTTACGCAAAAACCGCTGACTCGGAAGGTATCCATGCCATCTGGTCAGGATCGGCGGTTGTGGATGTCCACAATGCCCTGGGCAAACAAAAAGGCGATACCAGGACCTTGTTCGTTCTCTACTCGGCGACCCACGAAAAGTTCTTCCAGGGCGGAGCCTACAGCACGGACAAGGGGCGGACCTGGACGAAAATCAACGACGGCAAACCGGTCATCCCTCACCAGGAAGGTTTCTCCAAGGGGCAGCGTGATCCCCGGATTTTCTACTACGAGCCCGGAGATTTCTACGTCACCATCATGATGATCGGAGGACCGGATCGGCTCGTTCGCCTCTGGAAATCCACCAACCTGCTCGACTGGGAAGGCATCGGCGACATCCCCAATAAAGCCGCCGAGTGCATCGACATGTATCACGTCGCAGTCGATGGCGATCCTGACAATCGCAAATGGGTCATTGCCGACGCCGGCTCGCACTATGAAGTGGGTGACTTCGATGGCAAAACCTGGTCCGGCTTCGGCGACAAGGACAAGGACGACAAACGCCTCCAGTTCGATTACGGCGACGCTTGGTATGCCGCCCAGGCCTTCAACCAGGGGCCGGATGGCCGCGTCGTTCACGTTGGCTGGCTGCATAGCAAGCAACCGGGTTACCGCCCTTTCCTCCAAGCCGGGATGCCGTTCACCCAGCAGATGTCGATCCCGATCGAGATCGCGCTGCGAACGACACCGGACGGCATCCGGATGTTTCGCAATCCGGTGAAGGAGATTGAGAAGCTCTATCACAGCACCACTGAGGTGGCCGATCTGAGCGCTGGCGAGGCCAATAAGAAACTGTCCGAGCTGGCGCCCGAGTTGAT
>JBDOMX010000577.1:0-5014 GCA_039831615.1 Planctomycetaceae bacterium | reverse complement strand
TCAAGGTCGCTGATCTGGCATTTCTGGCGGTAGAAGGCATCCATGAAGATGGCGCCGCCAGCCTGGAGCTCGGTAATCCCCGGCTGTCCAATCGTCAGAGGATATGATCCTGTGCCGCCACAGGACACAATCGGACACGGCAGGCCCACTTCTTCGAATCGTTTACTCAGCTCGACAACACTTCCAAGTGCGCTGCGAATTGACGATTCTTTCTCTGCCAGATCTTCGATCGTGAGCAGGTGTCCTTCGTAGGCCATCAGGCCTGCGAGTTGCAGCCCTGGCAGATCATTCACCTGGCGAGCAAGTTGAACTGCGGATTCATTTGCTGCAATGCCCACTCGATTCAATCCAATTTCCAGTTCAATCAGGACGCGGACCGAAGTATCAGCAGCATGCATTGCCTGCGAGATCGCAGTCGCCTGATCAATATGGTCCACGCAGACAATCACATCGGAATTGCGAGCCACCTGCACCAGACGTGCTACTTTTGCCGTCCCGGCGATCATATTTGCGATCAGGACGTCTGTGATTCCGGCAGCCACCATGATTTCTGCTTCACGAATCGTCGCGCAGGTGATACCGCTCGCTCCAGCATCCAGCAGCCACTGCCCGATCACTGGCGATTTATGACACTTCGAATGCGGTCGCCACTGGACGTTGTGCTCGTTACACGTGGCCACCATCGACCGCACATTCGAGTCGAATCGATCCAGGTCCAGGCACAGGCAGGGTGTGCTGATTTCAGCTTTGGTGCTGCCGAGTGGCGGCAAGTGGTCAGTCATAGTTCTTGATTGTTCATCTTCGGAGTCATCGTCAACGCCCCCTGACTGAATCCCGGCATCCGCGTGCCGTGATGGAAGATCGGGGACAACATCGGAGATGGATCGGTCCGGCTGGTTCCCCTGGACTTCAACCTCCGGCGTCTGCCAGAACGGGATGACAACAACGAATCCCTCAGCATTTTATCGCTCGCGCAGTCCGCCGTAATCTTTCGACCAGTGCATCGGAGCAACTCGATATGCGAAGGCTGTTGTTGATCAGCGATCCTTGTACGCGACCAGTTCCCCGGAATCAACTGCTTCAGCCATGCGAATTCACGGTTGCCGAGGCGCTCTCTTCGTTAGAATAGCCACACGGAGATGTCGACCTCGAATGGCCGGACGGCTGCTCCGTTCCAGAACTCCGGCGTGCACCCGATAGATCGGAGAGTTGTTGTGAATGCCGCGTGGTGCCGGGAGTTCGCAGGCGACGACTGCCAGCGTCACTCATGAGCTGCGGGACGCCAGCGTGAATCGGTCTGCCGAATTGCGACGACGTCATACATAGCGATGTCGATATCGGCTCATTTTGAGGTGCGTGTCGTCAGGCTGCGTGGGTCGCAGCGACCGGCATGCTGTTTACCGGGCGGCGCACCAACCCCGTTTGCACGCCTTTGCCACACGGTCCGGCAGTCGCCAGCACAAGCCCCCCAATCGACCTCGTTTCGACGATCAAGGGCAAATCATTGAGGAAATGGACGAATGCGACTCGGTTTGCGTCAGATATCGTCAAAATGACTGTCAATTCGTGGCGTTGTAAATCAAGGATAACACCCGGTGAGCCCGTATGTTCCGTTGCGAGTCAGTCGGCGCGGCGGTAACCTTTAATCGATCTCTCATCAAGAGATGTCCCTGCCTGATCCGTTCTCGCCTTATCTCCTCCTTCGAAACGGCACCCCATGGAATTCGGGTGGGCCCAATTTGCGGTCGCGTCCTTCTGCGCTCAGGCGATCCTGGTCGCGGGTGCCAACGGTGAGCAGACGGCTCCGCTTCGAGTGAGTCCTGTCGCCGTCTCACTGGACAGCCCGGAAGCGACACAGCAGTTGCTCGTCACCACGGACGTCGCCGGTCGTGCAAAAGATTTGACGCACAGCGTGCGCTATGAATCATCCGATCCAGCGATTGCAGTTGTCACTGATGATGGTCGCGTGCAGCCACGACGCGAAGGCACGACGGAAATCGTGATCCACCATGAAGGGACCATCGAGCGGCTGCCAGTTGTTGTCGAGGGACTGACATCTCCAACCGCCGTATCATTTCGACGCGAAGTGCTTCCCATCCTTTCGAAGTCCGGCTGCAATTCCGGCGGTTGCCACGGGAAGGCCGAAGGGCAAAATGGATTCAAGCTCAGCATCTTTGGGTTTGACGCCGTGGCCGACCACGATGCTCTGGTCAAAGAAGGACGGGGACGCCGCGTTTCGATGTCTGCCCCCGACCACAGCCTGCTGTTGCTCAAAGGCAGCGCCGAAGTGCCACATGGAGGCGGTGCGCGAATCGAGAAAGGCAGTCTGTGGTATCGCCGTATGGCTCGCTGGATCGCGGAAGGCGCGAGGTTTGACGAGGAATCGGCGCCGCACGTCGAATCCATTGAAGTTGAGCCGGCCAGAATCGTCATGTCGGCCGGGGCAACTCAACAGCTTCGCGTGACCGCGATCGATTCGACTGGAAGGAGACGCTGCGTCACCGTCGAAGCCGAGTATCATTCCAACGCCGACGAAATCTCCGTGGCAGATTCCGATGGGCTGGTGACTGTCAGCAGCGTCCCCGGGGAGGCTGCGATTCTCGTTCGTTTCATGGGTCAGGTCGGCGTGTGTCGGGTGACGCTCCCCCAGCCGGACATCGAGTTCGACCGGCCTCCGGAAAATAACTTTGTCGACGCAGCCGTGTGGGACAAGCTTGAACGACTGGGTATCCGCCCCAGTGAACTGGCCGATGATGCTACATTCCTGCGTCGCGTTTACCTCGACACGATTGGCACTTTGCCAACGGCGAGAGAAGGTCGTGAGTTCATTGCCTCGGATTCACCTGATAAACGACGCGAATTGATCGACCACCTCCTGGAGCGTTCTGAGTACGCGGATTACCGCGCACTGCGCTGGGCCGATATTCTGCGGGTCGACAAGTCGATTATTTCTGCGCAGGGAGCTGTCGCCATGACGCGGTGGCTGCGGCGGCAGTTCCAGGAAAACACACCTTACGATGAATTCGCCAGGGAGATCGTCGCTGCCAGTGGCAATACGCTCGCCGAAAGTCCGGCGGCTTTTTATCAGGTGCACAAAGATCCACCGATGCTTGGTCGCTCAATCAGTCAGGTCTTCCTCGGCGTCCGCATCGGCTGCGCCGAATGCCATCATCATCCATTCGAACGCTGGAGTCAGCACGATTACTACGCTTTTGCCGGCTTCTTCACTGGTGTCGGCCGCGGTGGTTCTCCAACCGGAGGACAAAAGATCTTCTCGCAGGCCGGATCAGATCTCGAACACCCGCGTTCACTGCAGCCAGTCCCTCCAGCCGGCCTCGGGGCACCTCCCGCCGATTTGAGTGACATCAGAGATCGTCGGATTCCGCTGGCGGACTGGATGACTTCGCCGGACAACCCATTCTTTGCCAGGATGATTGCCAATCGTCTGTGGGCACATTATTTCGGTCGTGGACTGGTGGAGCCAATCGATGACATGCGGGCAACCAATCCTGCAACCAATGAACCCTTGTTGTCGGCACTAGCGGCTCATCTGGTCGACGTCGGCTTCGATCTCAAGGCCCTGACGCGCACGCTGCTCAATTCACGCGTCTATCAGCTCCGGTCGCAACCGAATGAAACAAACGCGACCGACGAACAGAATTTTTCGCACGCGACCTGGAAGCCGATGCCGGCGGAAGTTCTGCTGGATGCCATTTGCCAGGCCACCGACGTGACGGAGCATTTCAACGGCTGGCCGGACGGTCAACGGGCGATTCGCATCTGGGACAACCGTATGCCATCGTACTTTTTTCGTGTATTCGGCAGACCGCAACGAGTCAGCGTCTGTGAGTGCGAAAGAGGGAATGAACCCAGCATTGCTCAGGCACTGCACTTAATGAATTCGCCTGAAACTGTCCACAAGATTCGACATCGTGACGGAGTCGCGCGGCGTCTGGCCATGTCGAATCAATCGTCACCTGAGATAATCAATGAACTTTACCTGACAACACTCTCACGTGTTCCGACGGATGAAGAGATCGCACTGATGCAACAGGCGTTCGATGAATCGGCCGACGATCGGCGCAGCGCCGTCGAAGACGTCCTGTGGACTCTGCTGAATACACGAGAATTCGTTTACAACCATTAGACGGCGCCACCGGAGTCCCAGGTCGCTGTCGACCGGGACGCTGCTGATGCCACGGATACGCCGCTCCTGACTTTCTCAAAGCCACTCCCATGTTGAAATTGAGCTTCGGTCAGCATCAATGCTGTGACGGGATGACTCGTCGCAATGCGTTGCACATCGGGCGCACCGCTTTGCTGGGCGGATTGAGTCTCCCTGCGCTTCTTGAACTGCAGGCGAACGCAGCGACCGTGCGACCGGCCAAAGCAAAGGCATGCATCTTTCTCATGCTGGAAGGCGGCCCCAGTCATATCGACATGTGGGACCTCAAACCCGAAGCCCCCAAAGAAATACGCGGAACCTTTCATCCGATCTCGACAAA
Organism: Planctomycetaceae bacterium; assembly: GCA_039831615.1. Classification (GTDB taxonomy): domain Bacteria; phylum Planctomycetota; class Planctomycetia; order Planctomycetales; family Planctomycetaceae; genus S139-18. Next base: position 509 of record JBDOMX010000577.1, on the reverse strand, counting down.
CGTTCCGGGCACCCGGATTGGAAACATTCTGCCGCACTGTTCGAAGATTGCCGACAAGTTCACGATCATGCGGTCACACAGTCATCGTGACAATGCTCATCAAACCGGTCGGCACTGGGTCATGACCGGGTATCCGCCCAGCTTCGCTGATGGACAGGCGAAGGGAATGCCGTTCAACGAACTGTATCCTTCGCTCGGATCGATTGTATCGCGTGAGCTGGGTCCGAGAGGTGCCGTCCCGCCTTATGTTGAGATGCCGAATCCGCTGGGCCCCGGCGGGCCAGGTTTCTATGGCGCGCAGTACGCTCCATTCACGATCGAAACCGATCCCGTCCAGCCGGATTTCGAAGTCCGTGATCTGAATATTGCTGAAGGCATCGATGAACGCCGATTTCGCCTCAGGCTCAGGTTACTTGAAGGTGCGGAACGGGCAGGCGAACTGGCCGGCCAGACCGGTCGAGCCAAAACAATGTCGCAGTATTACGAAAAAGCATTCGAGCTGGCCACGT
>JBDOMX010000240.1:0-5023 GCA_039831615.1 Planctomycetaceae bacterium | reverse complement strand
AACCGTGACGGACGGTGACAGGTGATGGCGGCCGTACCGGCGACGAGCCTGGCAAAGTGATCAGGCCTTGCGCTGAATTGCAAACCGTGCAATGTCCCGGAGGAGCTGACACTGGTCGGAGTCGGGCAGCGCAGTGAGTCGCTGCAGGCAGCGGTCCACCAAGAACTGCGCCGTTTGTTCGGCAGAATGGATGCCTCGTTGAACAGCCTTGAAAGCAGCCAGACGCTGAATGACTTCGGTCAACTCACCTGTTCCTGACCCGCGATCGTGACTTCCGGCCAACACCCCACGCATTTCATCACGCTCCGCCGGCGTTGCCAGTTGTAACGCGCGCAACCAGGGCAGGGTGAGGCGGCGGTTAGCCAGGTCGTTGCCGCTGTCCTTTCCGGTTTGAGACTTTTCCCCGGTGAAATCCAAAACGTCGTCGGCAATCTGAAATGTCATGCCCAGTTCGATCCCGCCAATTCTCATCTGTCGCTGGACAGGTGGCGATGCATGCGCAGCCCTGGCTCCGAGGTAACAGCTCAACCCAAACAATTGTCCGGTTTTGCCTCGAATGACTCGAAAGTAATCTCGTTCCGACAGAGACTGAGTCCGGCTGGCAGCGATCTGGTGCAGCTCGCCCGCACAGGTGAGGTCGGTGGCGTGGCCAATGCATTCGCAGGCCACCGCATCGCCTGTGGAAGCAGCCAGCCGAAACGCGCGGGAGAATAAGTAGTCACCGAGCAATACGCTGGTTTCCGTATTCCATGTGTGATTGATCGTCGACCAGTGTCGACGGCTGGATGCATTGTCCAGCACATCATCGTGCACCAGAGTGGCCGTATGAATCATTTCCACGACAGCTGCCAGAGTATGCGCTGTTTGATTGACCTGGCCACAGAGTGATTTTTGACAGAGCAACAGCAACACCGGTCGGATTTGCTTACCCCGAAAGTGGCCGGCATGCTGCAGGATGTCGCCCATGTACGGGTGCGGGCTCTGAAGCTGCTGGTCGAGGATGCGGTTGATCTGGCCCAGGTCCTCGCCAATGGACCTTTGAATGCGTTCGCGCAGCTCGTTTGAAGAAGCGGCCGCTGCGGATGTGGCTGTGGTCCTGGGCGAGGTCGATTCAACCGTCCGGGTTTTCACCTCACGTTCGGCTGGTGCGATCTTCATGAATCACCTGCACTGGACTGGCGAAGAAAATGCCCACTGCGTCCTCCCAGCTTTTCTGTCAATCGAATGTCCTGAATTTCCATGGTCCGATCAATTGCCTTGCACATATCGTAAATAGTTAATGCCGCCAGACTCACCGCCATCAAGGCTTCCATTTCGACGCCCGTTCTCCCTGACACTCTGACTTCTGATTCGATCCTCAGTCGTCCGTCATCGGGAAAGGAGAAGCCGATCCGGGCACTGTCCAGGCCGAGCGAATGGCACAACGGAATTAACTCGTCAGTCCGCTTCGTGGCCATAATGCCCGCCAGTCTGGCAACTTCGAGGACGTCACCCTTGGAAATCTCCTTCTGTTGGATAGTCCGCAGAGTCTCCCGACGCATTAACACAAATCCTTCTGCGCGGGCCAGACGATCGGAAACTGGTTTTTCGCTGACATCGACCATGCGGCTCGCGCCCTGATCATCGAAATGGGTGAGTTCATTCATGGTTGACTGCACAGAAAAAAGAACTGTCCACGCCCGGATTCGCGCCTTTGTTTCGTCTCCGTGGTTTCGCTATTCTGCCCCACCAACTGTCGGCGAAGGCAAATCGGCGACCAAACGATCAACTCAGAAGGTAATCGCGGTCCATGACGACAACCACTGACCCATTCGCAGAACTTCAATTTCGCAGAGGGGCTCCCGCAGCATTCAGGAAAGCGGCCAAACGCGGACACGCGGCTGCTTTTCAACGGGCCATGACCGGTCAGCATCGTACCTCACGAAAAAGTCTGGAAAAGTCGCTCACGTCGGGAGAGTCGTCAATTCTCTGGTCTTCGCGCCTGGAAGGACTTTCAGCGGCCGACCAGCAGCTGGCATCCTTGCTCGCAGGTGCCGGGAAGCAACGTCGATCCGCTCGAAAAATGGCATTGGAGGGACTGCTGAACGGCGACCGTGGGCCTTTTCTGGTCCTGACTGGCGTGGACACAATTCTTCGCCACGGGCATGAATTGAACAAATCAGAATACGGTGCGCTGTACAGCGCTTTGGGTCACATTGACGAAATCACACCGAGTTTGGAAATCGTCGACGAGCATCAGCAGTTCATTCAGCGATTGATGTGCGAAGGGGAGCTGCCGTTGCTGCTCAGCCTTGTTCTCAGCCACCTGAAGGGGCAGACGACTCGATTCAAAACGGCAGCAGCTGTGCTCCGGGAAGGCCTCGAAGCGGGCACCGACACTGATGGGATGTTGCATGCGACATTGACGGCACAAGCCGATGAGTGGCTGGCACCCATGGTCCGGTCGGCGCACTGGGCACTGGCATTTAAGAAGCCCTGGCTGACCGGGAGAGACACAGGACGACTTGCGGATACCCTGCGGACCTGTGCGACCCTGCTGATCCCGACTGGACTCGTCGCCAGGCCACCCGACGATTCCCGCGTCGTCGACAGCCGTGCCGCGGACGTGATTGAACACGGGATCCGGGCGGTTGGCATTCGCCGCTCGTCGTCGTACTCGTCGCTCGTTCATGCCTGTGCTCAGGGCAAACGGCGCCGGAGTCGGCCGGGCAAACGGTCGCAGCAATTTCAGACCAGCAATCAGTCCGATTGGGCCGAATCAGCAATTCTGCGATCGGGCCTGCAGCTGGATTCAGATCTGTGTGTCGTCAACTGGGACCAGCCGGAGTCCTCGATCCATATGGCGGTGCTGGGCACTCCTTTGCTTTCCGGGTGCTGGTCGAGTGAAGTGAGTGTGAATGGAGAACGTATTGGCCCGATCGAAGGCTGGACCTGCAGCTGTTGGTTTTGCGACGACGAAGCAGCGTTTGTAGAGCTGGAGGCGGACCCTTCTGAATCAGTGCATGTCGTTCGCCATGTGATGCTTTCGATGCAGGATCGCATGGCGGTCGTGTGTGAAAGCGTAACGACTCCGTTTGCGGACAATGAGGTGCGGCTGAAGAATTGCCTGCCTCTGGCCGCCAACCCACTGGCGGTGACGAACTCTATTACCCGCGAAATCGCGTTGCATTCCGACTGCGTATCGACGCGCGTGGTTCCCGGATGGCTGGAAGACGACAAAGTTCATCACGCCACGGGAGTTTGTGAAAAGGTTGATAACATCCTGGTGTCCGAAGCCGAAGGCCAGGGTGGCGCAGTCGCCCCGCTGGTTCTGGACTGGCATCCGGAACGGCAGGCGCTGGACGCAGACTGGAACCGCCTGACAGTTACAGAAGGACGGACTGTCCTGTCGGCTCAGCAAGCCGCTGGTTTTCGCGTACGCATTGGAAAGCTGCAGATGCTGATCTACCGCAGTCTGCGCGCCGGGGATCTTCCGCGAGCTGTGCTGGGTCTGCACACGATGAACGAAACAGTCTACGGTCGCATTAGAAAATCGGGCGAAGTTGCGCCCATGGTCCTGGTCGAGGGCGAGGGCGAGGGCGAGGGCGAGGGCGAGGGCGAGGGCGAGTAGAGCAGACAGGTCGGGCAGGGTTCAACCGGCGGGGGTGTGGCGCGACGGCACCTTGAGGCTGCCGGAATGTCGGCTACCGCCCCCGATTATCGTCTCTGTCGCTTTCGGGCATTCTCTGTCAGATAGACTTTTCGCAGCCGGATCACCTGGGGAGTGACTTCCACGTATTCATCCCACTCGATGTATTCCAGAGCGGCTTCCAGCGACATCTGGCGTGGCGGTTTCAAAACGATGGCGTCATCAGCGCCTGACGAGCGGACGTTGGTCAGTTTCTTTTCACGAACCGGATTGACGACCATGTCGTTGTCGCGGCTGTTTTCACCAACGATCATGCCTTCGTAGACTTCATCTCCCGGACTGATGAACATTTCTGCCCGCTCCTGAAGTTTCCATAAGGCGTAACCGACGGCCGTCCCGGACACCTGTGAAACCAGCATGCCGTTCTGGCGGGCCGGAATTTCACCGTCGACCGGACGATAATCGTGAAATCGGTGGTGGATGATGGATTCGCCACGAGTGGCATTGAGCATGCGGGTCCTCAGACCAATCAAACCACGCGCAGGAACCATGAATTCCAGGTGAGTCATCCCGGTGCCGGTCGCTGTCATTTCCGTCGCCTGACCGCGTCGTGCGCCGACCAGTTCCATCACCGGACCAACATCGTGGGTGGGTACATCCACGACCAGTAATTCCCAGGGTTCACACTTCCTGCCTTCGATTTCGCGGACGATGACTTCCGGTTTTCCAACCGACAATTCGTAACCTTCACGGCGCATCGTTTCGATGAGGACCGCCAGATGCAGGACACCTCGTCCGGCCACGCGAAATGAATCTTTGACTTCGGTTTCTTCAATTTTCAGCGCAACATTGGATCGCAGTTCACGCTGCAGTCGTTCCCGCAGATTCCGACTCGTTACATACTTACCGTGTTGTCCTGCCAACGGCGAGCTGTTGATTGTAAACGTCATTGAAAGGGTCGGTTCGTCCACCTCGATGCGGGGCAACGCAACCGGGCTGTCCGGGTGGGCCACTGTGTCGCCGATCTCGGGGTCGGGCAGTCCGATCAACGCCACAATGTCACCAGCGGACGCACTGACGGCGTCGGCCCTGCCAAGATTATTGAAGAACTGCACCTGATCGATCTTCGCCAGTTCACGGGTGCCATCGCCGCGCATCAGAGCGATCTGCTGGCCGGTTCGGACAGTGCCGGCAGCAATACGCCCCGTGGCAATTCTGCCGACGTATTCGGACCAGTCGAGCGACGTCACCATCAGTTGCAATGGATCATCAGGACGCACGAACGGGCCCGGAATCTTTGCCAGCACCATATCCAGCAAAGGACGAATGTCGCCTTCCCGCTGGGTGGAATCGAGAACCGCGTAACCTTCTTTCGCGCTGGTGAAGATGTAGGGA
>JBDOMX010000805.1:0-22096 GCA_039831615.1 Planctomycetaceae bacterium | reverse complement strand
CAGAGACGGACTACAGCGTATTACGCTGACTCGTGGCCGCGGCGGCAGTGCCAGAGCCCATGATCCATGGCCCCCGCGAGCCAGAACCCGCCACGGCATTTCGAAAACTGCTTTAGCCCAATGCGCTTTGCAGTCGCTGAATCAGGATGGGAATCGTGTGTTCGTCGAGGCTGGTGGGGTTGATCACCAGCTGATCATGATTCAATTCTGCATGTCCAACATAGACTGGTGGATTACCTTCGCGAAGCTCTCGGCAAACATCCATGGCCGATCTTCCAGTGGACGTGGAATCGACGTGGATTCGCAGGACAGGCCACTGTTCGGACGTGGCAGGTTCCACAAGGCGCGTAGCAACATTGTTTTCGCGGAGTCCATCTGCAACGGCATTGAGCCAGCGTCGGTAGTCAGCGATTTGACTGTCGTACGCTCCGGAAACGAACAGATCGAGTGCCGTCAGCAGTGCCACGATTTCTTCTTTGGAAACTTTCAGTCCGCGTCCGATTCCGTGACGGGGAAGGCCATCGAACTGCGACCGATCGACCAGTGTTTCCGGTGGATTCCAGAGCTCTAAGTGGTCGTCCATGTCGAGCATCTGCAGGGCGGCCGAGGAAATGAGTTCACGTCGACCGCACAGAATCCCGGTCGATTGTGGCCCGCGGACTGCTTTTCCGCCGCTGAAGACAACCAGGTCTGCACCAGTTCCCGGGAGGTCCTTCAGATTTGATCGCGGAGGCAACTCCCCGGCGGCGTCCACCAGCACCGGCAGCTGGTGGCGATGTGCGGCTGCGACGACTTCTTCCAGGGGTGGACTCGAATCGGCTGTCTGCACATAGAGAATTCCTGCCGTCTGAGTCGAAATGGCCGCTTCGTATTCCCAGATCTCTGTCCGCCGCACGCCCGCTCCGGCAACCATTTCATTGAACCCCACTTCCACCAGCCGGGCGCCGGCAGCCCGAACTGCGTGGTCATAACCGCTGCGCTGTTCCCGGGCGATGATGAATTCGTTGGAGAAACCATCACAAATGGGCAGCTGCTCCATTCTCGCCAGATTGTGCCCCGCCAGAATTGCGGCAGTTCCCAACGTCAGTGCACCGGCGGCCCCTGATGTCACCAGACCGGCTTCAGTCTGCGTCGCGCCGGCAATTCGTGAAGAGGCTGCTGCCTGCAGCTGCTCAAGGGACACGGTTTCACGGGCGGCGCTGCGAAACGCTTCCAGCACTTCCGTTGGCATCGGAGCCCCACCCAGTCGCGTCACTGATCCACAGGCATTGATGATGGGTTCGATGCCCATTTGTCGGTAAATGCTCATGCCGTAGAATTACCACCGGATTGTTCGATATACAACTGCCGACTCGTTGTGCGCACCCGCATTCGTCGGCGACATACGTTAAATCTTCTTGATAGCGGCATGCTGACCTGCGATCGTACTCCAGTTGAAAGGTTCGTTCAGCGGTGGACACTTCGCCGACAACTCTTGAGAACAGGTTCAGCCGTGGCATCGAAACTTTGGTCCCCGGATTTCGCGCGACGCAGGATGCTTTTGGGTGCTGGCGCCGCAGTGGCAGGCAGCTCCTGTCTCCCCGAAAGTGCAGCTCAGTCCAGTGCGACGGAGACCGTCGCTGACCGTACGTCGTCCATTCGCATCAACGAACTGGTCCCTCACCGTTTCCGTGATCGGGTCTACGTAAAGATTTCCACAAATCACGGAATCGACGGATGGGGCGAAATCAAAGGTGTGATTCCGTCCGTCGCGGCGGCGCTGGCGACATCTATGTTTGAATTGCTCGATGGCCAGAACCCGACCCGTATTGAACACCTCTGGCAGGTGCTTTATCGGGCCGAACGCAATCAGCGTGGCGGAGCGTTCATGATCCACTGCATTGCCGGCATCGACATGGCTCTGTGGGATATCACCGGCAAGTTGTGGGGAGTCCCTGTCAATCGTTTGCTCGGCGGGCCAACACGAGATCGAATTCCAGTCTACCCTGCGGCCAACGCTGTCAAACTCGGCAGCGGTCCAAAAAATCACTCAGGCAATCCGGCGGATATCAAATCGCTTGTTCAACAGGTGCGTGACACACGGGAGAGGCTTGGTGACGAGGGGACGATCATGTTCGATGCTCACAGTGCGATTCCACCGGCAATGCTGATTCAATTTGCCAACGCGATTGAACCCTACGACATTCTGTTCCTCGAAGAGCCGGCCGTGCCCGGCAACATCGATGTCTTTCGTCGCATTCGTGAATCGATCAACATCCCCATGGCCGCGGGCGAGCGTGACCGGACAATCTGGGGCATCCTGCCGTATTTGACAGAAGGCGTACTGGACATCATTCAGCCGGACTGCGGTTATACCGGTGGCATCACTCAGATGAAAAAGATCGCGACCCTGGCGGAAGCCTGGACGGTGCCGCTGGCCCCTCACTGCACGCAGTCCTACCTCGGGATGACCGCCAGCTTTCACGTAGCGGCCGCAGTGCCTCATCTGCTGATACACGAATCATACGACGACGCGTTATTTGCTCAATTCATTCATCCCGGATGGGAAAAGAAAGACGGGTACGTGAGCATTCCCGATGGACCTGGGTTGGGAATCGAGATCGACGAAGCTGCGATGAAGAAGCTTGCTGCTGATCCGTCGCCACAAAAACAATGGCGTGGGCCAAAATACCTGCCGGACGGTTCCGTGTCTGACTACTGATCGAAGATTCTGGCTCTCCATTCAGCCAACAACCCGGTCAGGACAGCAATCCCGGGAAAATGCAGCCGGCACCAATGACGCTGCCACCCAGACTCTCACTGATTTCGACGAGCGTTTCCCACAGGTACAGTGCATATCCGGGATCCACCCAGATTCGAGAACCGGGAACTCCTTCGATTTCGTTGGGCAGCACACAACAGCTGACGCCGGCAATACGTGTGAAGATGGCCCGTCGGGGGATGGCTTCGCGGAAGTTGATACCACAGGTCTGTGCCAGCACGTCGAGCTGGCACAGACCTGTGAGCAGGAATGTGGCCTCCTGATGGTCCACATGAAAGACGTTGCCGTCCGATTGGTCCAACTTCTGCGAGATTTCTGTCAGGCACTCGTCGAGAATTCCTCCTTCCAGAAAGAATTCGTCCGAACCAATGCGAACGATCAATCCGCCGTCCGAAAATGGACGTGAATCGAAAATTTCGGTCGGCACGTCCAGGTTCGCGTTTCGCAGCAGACTTTCTGCATCAGGTCCTTTCAGGCCAAGTTTCCGGAGACCACTCAGGTCACATAGGCCCAGAGACTCCATAGCCGTTCGCTCCGCGTCGTCCGCAGCAATGCGAACGACGAACGAACCTGTGCCGATGACTCGCTGCAGCGCGCCGTGAGTCATCAGCCAATCCTGAATTGGACTTTGTCGGGTGGCGGCTTCAGCATGCTGCGTTATTGATTGGTCTGACTTTTGGTTCACTGTTGCTGAATACTTTCAGGATCGTAAAACGGCATGGTCGTTACTTCAGCGGTAGTCAATGTGCCATCATCCAGTCGAATGTTGAGTTGTGTCCCCGGTTCGGCAAGATCCGGCCGGACGAACGCCATGGCGATCGGATAGCCAAGCGTGGAACGTGACGCAATGCTGGTGATCCGTCCCGCAATCTCCGGTCCCGCGATAATGAGGTGACATTCTTCGGGCAATCGTGACGTCTCACCGGCTGGAAACGTCAGTCCGACGAGGCGGCGCGTCATCGGTTTCTCGCGCATGATGTCAAGGCTTTGCGACCCGACGAAGAAATGTTTGTTGTTACCAATCGTCCACGCAACGTCGGCCTCGTACGGATTCGTCAGGGCGTCCGTGTCCTGTCCGACGATGAGGTGTCCTTTTTCCAGTCGCAGCAGGCGCTGTGCTTCCACACCAAACGGCCGGATGCCGAGGGCTTCTCCGGTTCGGACGAGTGTGGTCCAGACATGCAATCCGTACGAAGCGGGAACATGAATCTCGAAACCCAATTCGCCAACAAAACCGACTCGCATCACGGTGGCCGGTGCGCTCCCAACCATCCCTTCCCGGACCGCAAGGTAAGGGAACGCATCACCGGACAAGTCAAGGTCCGTAACTTGTTGCAAAACCTCGCGGGAGTGCGGACCGGCGATATTCATGGCAGCCAGTTGCCCGGTTGCGTTCATCAATGTGACTTCCATCTGCCAGATCAATGCCCATCGTTGCATCTCACGATAGAACGCAGCCGCACCGCTGCTGGTGGCTGAGACATAGAAACGATCGTCGGCAAGTCTCGCGATCACTCCGTCTTCGATCATGACACCGGTTTCGTCGCAGGCCACACCGTAACGGACACGACCGATTTGCAGTGTGGAGAAAGTCCCTGTATAGATTCGTTCGAGGAAACGAGCGGCGTCCGGGCCGTTGATTTTGAGTTTTCCGAGTGTGCTGACATCAATCACGCCGACGTGTTCCCGAACATTGGCCGCTTCGTTCAAAATGCATTCGTCACGTGTTTGTCCCTCGGTTCTGTAGTACTCAGGCCGCAGCCAGGCACCGGCATGGATCAGCTCGGCGCTGGCTCCCTGATGCCACGCGTGAAATGGTGTTCGACGTTGAGGATGGAATCGCCGTCCAGCCAGATGGTTCAGTGGAACGGGCTGATGGAATGGTCGCGAAGTGGTCGTTCCCGTTTCGTTGATGGTGCTGCCATTCAATCGGGCGAGGATTCGCACAGCGTTGATATTTGACAGCTTGCCCTGACTGGGGCCCATGCCGACCGTCGTGAAACGCTTGAGCAATTCGACGTTGTCGTACCCCTCCTGATGCGCATTGCTGAAGTCGGTCAGATGCAGATCTTCATCGAGGTCAACGAAATTATTTTTCCCTCCGTGACCAAAAATGGGATAGGCGTGGCTGGGTGGCGGTGCCTGATGTGTGAGTCGTTCGGGCAGCTCGCCATTGAATGCTCCAAGGTGAGCGGCTGCGGCCAGTCCGGCTTGACGTCCGTCGTTGATTTGATCTTCCAGGTCGAAAATGCCATTCACTCGCCCTGCCGCGAAGAGGCCGTCGGGTATCACGTGAGGCACCAGCTGCTGGACGTTGTCGGCATACTGAAATCGACCTCCGGCCTGGTAGATGAGTCCACCATTCGGTGTCCAGCCGACGCTCATCGCTATGCCGTCGCAATCGATCGTTGTTGCCAGATGGGCGAGTGGATGCCCGTCGTCGTCCAGTGGACAGATCTTTGCCCCGCGGATGCGTTTGCCGCCGAACCCGGCCACCGCTTCGATGACAGCGTGGCCGCGGCGTATGTCAATCCCGGCGTCTGTAACTCTTTTTACCAACTCCGTGGATTCTCCGTCATGCCGCAGGTCCACAACTGCTTTTACACGGACGTCCGCGTTGTGCAGATCCAGTGCGACTCGATAACCGTCGCTGTTGGCCACGAGTACAACGGCCTGATCAAACGGCTTCACCGCGTACAGATGAACCAGCCGCTGAGCCGCTGAGCCAAGCATCACACCGGGAAGATCATTGTTCTGAAAAACTGCCGGTTGTTCGATGCACCCCGTTGCCACGAGCATTCCCTGCGCTCGAAGTTTGGTCAGATGTTGACTGTCGAACAGCCCAATCCAGTTGTCGCTGTACCAACCACCTGCCTGTGTTCCGCAACGCAGTTCAATGTTGTCAAGGGCTGCGACCTGCTCCATCATGCCGTCAAGATGGTGGTTGATCGAATCGTCGGACGTCCATTGCCATGCAAGGCTGCCACCTGGCTTTGGCTGTTCATCAACCAGCACAACCTGCAAGCCCTGCTCGGCGGCGCTGATGGCGCCAGCGATGCCGGCAGGTCCGGCACCGACCACCAGCAGATCACAATATGCGTAGTCTTTCGGCGAGGGCACGCATTTGTTGTCCGGACGGATGCGCCCAAGCCCGGCGACTTTCCGCATCTGATTTTCATAGAATGGAAACAACCGCCGGGGGGTATGGAAGGCCTTGTAATAGAATCCAACAGGAAGGAAGCGGCTGAACCATTCCGTAACGCGCAACCAATCGCGTTCGAGGCCACCGATCGTGTTGACCGAACGTACATCCAGGCCTCGTTCGATCAATAACGAATCCCCTCGCATGTTGGTCTGAGTGTCACTTTCCACGATGACGTTTGCATCGTGTCCTGCAAGACTGTAAATGCCACGTGCCCGGTGGTACTTGAAACTGCGTCCCAGCAACCGGACGTCATTGGCCCAAAGTGCGCTGGACAGAACGTCGCCGGCAAACCCTTCATAGCTACGGCCCTCGAATCGAAACTCGATCGGCTGGTCACGATCAATCCATTCGCCATTGCGGTGGGGAAGTCGCCTATCCATCGACGTGCTCCGCGCTAAACAGGTATGTGCGGACGAACTCGTCTGTCTGATTGTCACGCTCGGCGACAAACCACGTTCCGCTTGGCACGTGATACCACCACTCGCGTTTGACTCCGGGTTCACCGTGCCGATTGAAGACGTAATCGGCCCAGTCAGCGGCGGATGTTGTCTCCGGGTCCGGCGCTGTTCGAACCTCACCACCGAAGTGAAACTCCTGTAGCGGACGAGGACCGTTGATCGGGCAGTGAATGATCTTCATGGTGAATTAATGTCCCACCGAGGCCGCGCCCTTTTCGCCGACCAGGTCGAATTGTGTGAAACGCGACAGATTGAAGGCCTTGATCAGGTCATGATTGTGATCATGAGCGAGCGTATGAGCCATCGTCCTGCCGCTGACCGGCGTCGCCTTGAATCCCCAGGTGCCCCAACCGGCATCGATATAGAACCCTCTGATCGGAGTCGTGCCCATAATTGGCGAAAAATCCGGAGTCATGTCGCACAGGCCTGCCCATTGACGCAGGACCTTGACGTCTCCGAGGCACGGAAACAGGTCGAGCAGCCCGGTACTCATGCCTTCCGCAAAGTCGAGCGTCGATCGCATGGAAATGAGTTCATACGGATCAAGGGACGCGCCGGCAACTAATTCACCCCGCGAAGACTGGCTGACGTACAGGTGCAGGCTGGCGGACACCACGATGCTGTGCAGCCACGGTTTCAAAGGTTCTGTGACCATGGCCTGCAGTGGGTGGATGACAAGGGGTGTTCGCAGCCCCACCATTTCCGTGATACTGGTCGTCCATCCGGCAACGGCCGAAAGCACTTTTCGCGTTTTGATGAACCCCTTGTCGGTGTGGACTCCCGCAACTTCACCGTCGCGGACCTCAATGTCACTGACTGCCGTCTGCTGATGGATTTCGATCCCTCGTTGATCCGCGCCTCTCGCATATCCCCAGGCGACCGCATCGTGCCGAGCAATGGCACCGGGTGGGTGGTAGAGTGCGCCGTAAACCGGGGCCTGATGGCCGCCCACGTCCAGGTCGATTTCCGGGACAGTTTGTTTGATGAAATCCCGACCAACAAGTTTGCTGTCGATTCCCAGGTGTTTGTTGACTTCAGCCCGCCAACGCTGAGTTCGCAGTGACGCCGGCGAATGCGCCAAAGTGAAGTGACCGCGCTCGGAATAGAACAGGTTGAGGTTCAGTTCCCGCGAGAGATCCTGAAACAGTTCAACGCTTTCCTGATAGAATCGAACACCTTCCGGCGTGAGATAATTCGAACGAACAATTGCCGTGTTTCGTCCCGTACCACCACCACCGATGTAGCCCTTTTCAAGGACGGCGACATCGGTCATGCCATGGTCTTTTGCCAGGTAGTACGCCGCTGCCAGACCGTGTCCCCCGCCTCCGATGATCACCGCATCGTATTCATTTTTCAGTCGGTCCGGCGCACGAAACATGCGAGGTTCGGGATGCTTTTTGCTCAGAGCGAACTTCAGGAGGCGGTGCGGCATTGAGAGTTGAGGATCCGGGCGTGATGACTGCAGGGACGTTAAAATCGATTCGACAGCTTCGGCGTCATCTCACCAATGCTGCTGGATACTCAACGATGGCTGTTCAACTCAAAAGAATGTCAGGTACTCATCAATCTCCCATGGAGTCACCTGGTCGTGATACGTCTGCCATTCCCTGATCTTCAAATCGATGAAGTCATCTGCGATCACACCCAACGCACCTTTAATGACCTCGTCGGATTGAAGCGATTCAATGGCCTCCCACAACGATTGCGGCAGGATTTCGATGCCTTGCTCACGGACTTTCGCTAAAGGTTGTTCGTACATGTTGCCGAGATTCGGATCTCCGGGGTCGATTTTGTTGTTGATTCCATCCATGCCGGCGGCGACGTATGCGGCCAGGGCGAGGTAGGGATTGCATCCTGCTGACACGGTTCGATCTTCGAAATGGCCGGGGCCGGCCGTGCGAATCATTTGCGTGCGATTGTTATCGCCGTACGTAACGAATGCCGGTGTCCACGTAAATCCGCTGCGAGTCGAATTGAGACCAGCGCCGAGTTGCAGTCGCTTGTAGCAATTGACCGTGGGGCTGGTGACGGCGCACAGAGCCCGGGCATGATGCAACACGCCGCCGACGAAATGATATCCAGCTTCGGAGCAGCCGAGGCCACGCCGGTCGGTGAGATCTTCAAACACGCACTGTCCGGTTTCGGCATCCGCCAGATGGAAGTGGATATGCAGGCCACTCCCCGTGCGATCGCTGAATGGCTTTGGCATATGCGTGGCGATTGCTCCGTACTTCTTTGCAATCTGGGACGTTGCCATCTTGAAGAATGTGATGCGGTCAGCTGTTGTCAGCGCATCCTGATAGTCGAAATTGACTTCGAATTGACCATTCGCATCTTCATGGTCGGTTTGATACACGCCCCAGCCAAGCTGGTTCAGTGACCTTGTCAGTTCCTGCAGGTATTCCATGGCCGGAGCCATCGCCCGAAAGTCATAGCAGGGCTTTGCGAGTGTGTCCACAATGTCAGGATCCCAGGGAGCGATCGATCCATCTTCTTTGCGGGTAATCAGGAAATGTTCCGGTTCCATGCCAACGTTGAAAACATAGCCCCTCTCGCGAACAGAAGTCAGGTTACGTTTAAGGTTTGTTCGTGAGCAGAACGGATAGGATTCGCCGTCAACAAACAGGTCGGTCGCGAAACGAACTGTGTTGGGCATCCAGGGAAGTGGGGTATAACTTTCGAGATCGATGCGCGCCATCATGTCGTGCGAATGTGGCCCCTGTCCAACTCCTTCGACAGCAGCACCGGCAAATCCGGCTCCGTCATCATGCACGTCATCCAGAGAAGACGCCGGCACCATTTTGACCTTCGCAGACCCGTGGATGTCGACAAACTGCGCCAGGATGAACTCGACACCATCCTCTTTCATCAGTTCGCGAATTCGTTCTCGTGTACTCATACTCGTTAATCCTGGTTGCGATCAGTATTCGGTGGATCTGTTCCAGCATGTTCTGACCGAGCGTTCGATTTTATCAGCACTCTGGTCCTGGGGCTGACTCTGTTTAACGACGTTCGATATCCAGCAGCCGATGCAGTTCATTTGACTTCTGCAGGTCCACGGTCTGGGCCGCATACTTTGCACTTTCCGTGCGAAACTTCCAGACCATGAACCCCAGGCAGAATGCAGCGCAGCCAATGAACATCTCCATCTCCCAGCCAACCAGTGGGTAAATCGGTCCAGTGTCCAGCGGATTAACATTCCAGGTTTCGATCGTGGGGTTCATGTCTGGTCGTCCCGCTGATGCTGCTTTAGAACTTCTCGCTCAGCGTTTGCAAATTCCTGACTGAGCGCTGCCTCTCCGATAATGATGTCGTGGTCCATTCCTGCCAATTCAATTTCCAGTGGGATCCGCAGTACGCCCGCCTTTTTTAGGGCCCAAGCGGCAACGTAACACGGCACGAATCCCATCACAAAGAACACGATGACGGCCCCGGTGAATTGTCCCCACGGAGTAATCAGGGCGTAGCTCTCATTTGGCGAACCTGGGTAGCCCCACAGCAGAAATCCAGCGACGATCACACCGATTGATCCGCAATATCCGTGAATCGCGACGGCTCCGACTGCATCATCGATTTTGAATGTTCTTTCGACCCAAAAATGCAGCCGGTACGCGCACCAGACGCCGAGAACTGCGACGAAGAACGCCTGAAATGGATGGTACAGATCGTTTCCGGCGGATGCGGTGATGATCCCGCCCAGGCCGCCCTGAAACGTCCAGAAGGCGTCGCCTTTGGACACCACATAGCCAATTAAGAGTCCGCCCGTCAGTGACATCAGAAAGTTGACCGTGATGGCGCTCAACGTTGTTGGCGTCAGATAAATTGTCGTGGCGGAGAAGAATGCCCGGTCAGGATCAGCATCAATATCCATGATTGGCACGTTGCAGGCCGCGTAGAATCCCCAGAAGCCTGTGAAGATCAAAAACATGCCGATGATAATCATCCACGTGTTGTGGGCGGGCAGCTCTCGTGGTGTGCCGTCATCGCGGAAACGGCCGATGCGCGGGCCAAGGTGAATGAGAATCGCCAGGGCCGAACCGCCCGCAATGGCGTGGATCACACCAGACGCATAGGCGTCATGATAACCCAGCTTTTGGACCATCCAGCCCTGATCCGACCAACCCCAGGCTGCCACCAGAACCCACGTCACACTGCCGACCAGGATCGCCAGGACCCAGAAAGCGCCGGAACGGATTCGTTCAATCACGGCCCCCGACAGAATGGAACCGGCCGTCCACGAAAACAGCAGAAAGGCCGCAAAAAAGACGCCGTTCAGCCGAGACCAGACCGCGGTCTGGTCGCTGGTCAGCGTGGTATCTGCCGGCTTTCCACCCAGATGCGGCCCCATCAACTCATTCCATGGTTCGGCCCATGGTGCGCTCTTCAGGCCGCCCGTGATACCCGGTCCATTCGGGAATGCGAAGTAGATCCACCAGCCGAACAGGAAAAAAGCGAACGTGATCACCGGGATCAGCATCGAGTTTTTCATCAACGTATTGAGCTTGTTCTTCTCTCGCGAAACTCCGACTTCGTACAGACAGAACCCGACGTGAATCAGGAACATCATCACCACGGTCACCCAGTAGTAAAACTCGGTGAAGATGACCGTCAGCGCACTGAGTTCGTTGTCCATCGGACCTGACCTCGTGTTACGTCTGTCCAGGAATCCAGTCAGTACCCGCCAGTGGTACCTTTGCCATCGCAGCGGCTTCAACAGTCAACGCCACCAGATCTTCTTTTTCAAGGTGGTGCACATTCGATTTTCCACAAGCACGAGCTAACGTCGTCAGTTCCATATTGAGTACCCGCAGATAGTTGCTCAATCGTCGGGCACCCACAGGCGGCGTCAGCCGCCGCTCGAGAATCGGATCCTGCGTTGTGATTCCAACGGGGCACTGTCCCGTGTGGCAATGGTGACAATAGCCAGGAGCCGTACCGAGTTTCGCGTAGTCATCAGTTGCGTCGATGTCGCGTTCGTTTTCAAAAAACGAATCATGATTGCAACCCAGTGCAACGAGTACCCCTTGCCCGATGGACACAGCATCTGCACCCAGTGCCAAAGCCTTGGCCACATCCGCGCCGGTTCGAATTCCGCCGGAGATAATCAACTGGACTTCGCCCACCACGTTCATGTCTTCGAGAGCTTCCATCGCCTGCGGTACGGCGGCAAGAGTCGGAATTCCGGTATGTTCGATGAAGACCTGCTGTGTTGCCGCAGTTCCGCCCTGCATGCCGTCAACGACAACGACATCCGCGCCCGCTTTGACGGCAAGTTTGACGTCGTCACGAACACGGGTAGCGCCCAGCTTGACGTAAATTGGTATCCGCCAGTCGGTAATTTCGCGCAGTTCCTCCAGTTTAATTTTCAAGTCGTCCGGGCCAGTCCAGTCCGGGTGACGGCAGGCGGAGCGTTGGTCGATCCCTTCCGGCAGAGTCCGCATTCCGGCCACTCGCGAACTGACTTTCTGACCGAGCAGCATCCCGCCGCCGCCCGGCTTGGCTCCCTGGCCGATGACCATTTCGATGGCATCTGCCTGCCGCAGATCGTCGGGATTGAATCCGTACCGCGACGGCAGACACTGATACACGAGTGTTTTCGACGACTGCCGTTCTTCCGGCGTCATCCCCCCGTCCCCGGTCGTGGTGGACGTCCCCAATTCTGTGGCGGCCCGTCCAAGAGCCTCTTTCACGTTTGCCGACAGGGAACCAAAACTCATTCCGGCAATGGTGATCGGTATCTCCAGCTCGACCGGGTTTTTCGCATACCGAGTTCCCAGAACGGTGCTGGAAATGCACTTTTCCCGATACCCTTCCAGCGGATATCGGGAGGCCGACGCCGTGAGAAACACCAGGTCGTCAAATCCCGGCACCGGACGCTTGGCCCCCATGCCGCGGATTTCGTAAAGGCCGCATGCGGCGGCTTCACGAATGTACCGAATCGCGTCGCGATTGATCGAAGCACTCTCTTCGCCATGAACGGGCCTGGACAAACTCAATACTCCTGATGTGCGTCGGCATTCCAGTGGTAAAGGCGGCGGGCCGAAGCGACCCGTTTGAATTCTTTGGCGTCGCCGTCGATGTTGGCAGCTGCAAGCAGATCTGCGACGTGCTGGAAATCTGCGGACTGCATTTCCTCTTCCTGAGCGTCAGCTCCCAGACTGTGAATTGTTCCCCTCACGTAGATAGTTGCTTCATACAGAGAGTCACCGATATTTGGACCTGCATCGCCACACACGACCAGCGTGCCTGCCTGCGCCATGAAGGCAGAAAAGTGTCCGACGCTGCCCCCGACGACGATGTCGCAGCCCTTCATCGAAATCCCACACCGCGAAGACGCATCGCCTTCAATGACCACAGTGCCCCCGTGACCGGATGCTCCAGCCGATTCGGACGCATGCCCTTTGACTCGTACGCAGCCCGACATGATGTTTTCTGCCACGCTCCAGCCGACATTACCGTGCACGGTGACGGTGGCAAGCTTGTTCATACCGGCGATGAAGTATCCGGCATGCCCGAGAATGTCGACGGTGATGTTGCGGTCCAGACCCGCGGCGATGCTGTGGTATCCATCAGGATTCAGAATCTCTACCCGCTCGATTCCGCGTTCGGGAAGTTCGTGGTGCAGATACTGATTGACCTGTCGAACACTCAGTGTTTTCAGATCCAGCTGCTTCACAGAGTCCATGAGTAGATTTGTTCCGGGGCAGGTTCGAATACGTCGGCATTTCTGACGTCGGGAAGATGCGCCAGCGAACGGAATTCAGATGCGACCGCGATGTAGTCATCCGTTTCAGCAGCCACGGCGGGCTTGCACGCAAACGCATCACGCACGAGAACCATGCGGTCCGCTGTGGCCATCAAAAACGTGTAAAAACCGTCCAGTTCACTGAACGATGTTTCAATGGCCTGTTCAAGAGTGTCACCCTCTCGCATCCGCCATTCCAGAAACCGACAACCCGCTTCGGTGTCATTGTCGGTTTCGAACGCGATGCCGCGGCGTTCCAGTTTGCGACGAATACTGTAGGGATTTGAAAGTGACCCGTTGTGCACAAGACAAAAATCCTCTCCAGCCGTGTACGGGTGCGCGTGAGCCGGAGAAACCGCGGACTCAGTCGCCATCCGTGTGTGCCCGACAGCGTGCGTCCCCGTAAGTTGCGAGAAGTGATATCGTTCGGCAATCTCACCAGGAGGGCCTTCGTCCTTGAACATCTCGATCGAACGACCCACGGAAATCAAATTCACGTCCGGATGTGACTGCTCTAGCCATGATCTGAATTCATCAGGCGGCATTGACGATATCTCTTCGGCATGGCTCCTGGTGGGTCGAATCGATCCTTGATTCCCTGTGTCGCGCACGAGCCTGTCGTGCAGCGACCGCCAGTCGAAATCGGAAGTCGAGGAGAACAATCCAAAGCGAGTCCATCCCGGATCCACCGGATCATGAAACACTGCCAACCCTGCTGAATCCGGACCTCGCGTGCCCATTGAACTCAGCATCGGCGTGACCAGCTGCCCGAGGTCCGCCCGCATGTCATTCTTCTTCAGCAGTAGTCCAACAATCCCGCACACGGCACGCTCCGACGATCTCATTCTGAATAGTGAAGGATATCGGGTCCTCTGGATTGCCTGCGTCGGATGTCTCCAGATCGTCGCGATAGAGACATCGGATCGTGTGATCCGGGCGATGTTCACGCGTTGTCCGAGTTCATTCCGCGCGGCGAAATCCCAAGTCGACTCGCATCGTACGATCGGCCGCTCGTCTTGCAAGTCGCTTGATGTTTTTCGACCCCTGACAGCGTATTACGCTGATTCGTGGACGCGGCGGAAGTGCGAGAGCCCATCATCCATGGCCCCCGCGAGCCTGAACCCGCCACGTCTTTTCGAAAACTGCGCTCATTGTCGTCCAATTCCCTCACTTTGCGATCGTCGGCTCAGGCGTGTTTGTCGAGTGTGAGAACTGCCCTGGTCACGAACCCGGATTCTCTCAACACCTTTACAAGTCGCAAATTCCGGCATTCGCCTGATCCTGACCGGACGACATTTCGAACGGGCTCTGAGCCGTGAACGATCAAAGGTTGCGATTGAAACGGAGTGGGACGTCACCAGGTCACCCATGGGTTTGTGTTCGATTGGGCAGTGACGGGCTCATCCCGACACACTCCCCGGCGGACAGCTTTGACGAGTCAGCAACGAGGGCACTACTCGATTTTCTGAGTCGCATTGATGCCCAGCGCTGCGCAGCCAGCCACAACATAGCCGGCTGAAAAGAGGAGGAATGCTTCATGCCAGTCGCCATTCGCATCCCACTTGTCCAGGACGATGGGGACCAGCAACGGCGTCGTCGCGGCGCCCAGGTTTCCCCACATATTCGCCCATCCAAAGACCGCGGCCGTATTCTTGCCACCCACGTCCTGCATGTAGGCCCAGATGGCCGGGACGCTCATATCAGTGGCAAACGCAACCAGTGATGCGGCCGCAATAAATGACCAGGCCGAGTCCAGATACAAGCAGGACAGGTAGGCAGCCACCGCGACGATGTAGCAGCCTGTCATTGGCAGAGAACGACCCCAGCGTCGGCCGAGTCGATTCGCTGCGATGTCGGTCAGCGGACCGCCACACAGCATGCCCGCAATCCCGGCGACGAGTACGATCGTGGACATGAGTCCGCCGATTTTTGGATCGACCTGCTTAACGTCCTGGAGATAGGTGGGAAGCCACGTCACCAGGAACACCCAACCGATGTTAATTCCAAATTGCAGCGCGCACATCAACCACATGGTACGACTGCGGATCAGTGGCAGCAGTGGCGGGAATGGAGGTGCCCCGGTCTCCGTTGCCTCCGGATCCCCGATCGCGATCAGTTCCTGTTCTGCAGCATTGCATTTCGGATGAGCGGACGGCGATTCACGAAACACTCGCCGGAATTGAATCGCCACGAGGAATCCAGCGCCACCATACATCGCCAGCACCCACCGCCAGCTGAGATAGTCTTTTAACAGCCAGGCAGTAAGAATCGGAGCCGTCGCTCCCCCCAGTCGGCCACCGAAAGAAACGACTGCGCTGGCGGTGCCGCGGTTCGGAAGTGGCATCCAGCGTTTGATCAGACTCCCGGCCGTCGGATAACAGCCAGCCTGTGCCACGCCAAACAGAAGACGGGCAGCAATCAGCATTGCGAACCCATTTGCCAGTCCGGTCAGGATCGTACAAACGGACCAGACGCAAATGTAAATGGGCAGCATGGTGCGTGCCCCGAAACGATCGGAAAGCCAGCCGGCCGGGACCTGTCCCAGCGCATATGAGAAAAAGAAGGCCGACAGAATCGCTCCTGTCTGCGTTTCCGACAGGTTTAGATCTCTCCCGAATTCATCAAGTTTTGCGATTTCTGCGATGCAGATTCGATCAAGATACAGAACCACTGCGGCCAGTGTCGTGACGCCGATGACGCGGTAACGGACACCGGTCGCTGTCGGACGTTTCTGCGACGCAGGGGAGTCATCATCGCAGTCTTCGCCTGTCGTACTCATGATGCGTGATTACTCGTACTGCCGCCGAATGCGGACTGCTAAGAAATGTGGCCTGTGCAGCGAACATTGTGCATGCCGGCGTCAAACAGTTCCGGCAACAAAGTCGTTCCCAGGCCGGGGTCGGTTGGCGCCAGCAGCCAGCCATTGCTGATGGTCGGAAGTCGATCGATCAGTCGATCATAGAATGTGCGGATGTGGGCGCGCACCGTTTCCTGCAGGACCACATTGGTCGAGGCGACCGCACAATGCAGTCCGGCGAACAGTGTCAGTGGGCCGGTACAGTCGTGCATGGTCGCCGGCAAATTAAAAGTCTGTGCCAGGTCAATGATGCGACGAGTCTCGCTGATGCCGCCGGCCCAGGTGGGGTCCACCATGACGTAGTCCGCCGCACCGGCCTGCAGCAGGGACAAATAGGCCGGTCGGCCAAGGAGCATTTCGCTGGCAGCAATCGGCAGGCCTGACCGGCGGCGAAAATCTGCCAGCGTGTCCATGTTGTCCACGCGCAGCACATCTTCCAGCCAAAACGGCCTGATTTCTGACAGTGCATCCGCCAGCCGAATCGCGGAAGGCAACTGGAAGAACGCATGTCCCTCAATCATGATTTCGATCCGGTCACCGACGCGTTCGCGAATCTCGCGCAGAGGCTGCATGCCCGCGTCGATGTCGGCAGCCGAAAGGTACAGCCCGCCGCTGCGGTGAGCATATCGATCGAAGGGCCAGACCTTCATACCCATGATTCCCTCAGACAGCAGTTCCTCGGCCAGGTCTCCGGGTGTGTGGACTGACGCCCAGTTATCCTGCAGTGGTCCTGATTCCCCTTCATCTCCGTAGCCAGGCCAGCCCGGATGAGCCGCCACAGGATTTTGTTCGCGAAGCTGAGCACCGTATCCTGGTCCTCCGCAGGTGTTGTAGATGCGGACCTGTTTCTGAGCAGCTCCGCCGAGCAGCTGCCAGACCGGTTGACCGCACACCTGACCTAAAATGTCCCACAGCGCCACATCGATGGCCGAAAGAGCGCGTAGTTCCGCGCCTGGGTAGCCAAAGGCGGTGCAGCGTTCGTACAGAAACCTCCAGTGAGCTTCGATGTCGGTGGCTTCAGCTCCGATGAGTCGTTCAGCCATCCAGCCGTGGATCAGGGCTTCAATCGCCTGCGGCGTGTAGTAGGTTTCGCCGCAGCCGATCCGCCCATCGTCTGTATGTATCCGAACCAGAATCAGGTTTGGCATCACGCCGGCGGGGACGGCAGTTTCGATTGCAGTGATGATGGGCATTGTCTTACAGTGATTCCTCGCGTGAGTCGGTGCCGTGGAGCAGGCCCCGAATGTAGCCGAAAGCGAACAATCGACCGAGCATGGTGTAACCGGGTTCCCCACTTTCTTCCCCGAACAGCTGGGGGACGTGGTCCGGACGAATCGGGCCGATGTATCCGATGTCACGGAGTGTCCGTACGGCCGCCGCCATGTTCGTGGGGCCGTTGTCATGAAACGTCTCGACAAACGAATCGGCAGTCCCTTCGACGTCACGAAAATGGACATACTGAATGTGGCTGCCGAGTCGCCGAATCGTCCGGGGAATATCAACGCCCATTTCGACGAAGGTTCCCTGACAAAAACAAATGGCGTTACGCGGGCTGGGGACCAGCGACACGAGTCGCTCGAATCCGGACACCGAATTCATGATCCGTGACTTTCCCTGAAACTCGGCCAGAGGTGGATCGTCAGGATGCATAGCAAGCGTTACTGAATATTCCTCTGCGACCGGAACGACCTCACGGAGAAAACACTCCAGATTGTTCCAGAGTTCTTCCGCTGAGATCGGTGCGTTCGAGATCTGCTGGCGCGTGGAACTCAGTGACACGGACCGCTCAGCATCGGCCAGATCAAAGGCCGTCACTTTGGCTCCGCCTCTTGATGGAGCGTCAACGCGGGTACGAACCCAGTCGGTCCCCGCCATGAAGTTGTAACACAGCAACGGGACTCCGGCGGCTCCCATGTGCTGAATCAATTCCTTCATGGCCTGCAGTTCGCGGCCGTCGTGATCTGTTCCGATTTTGATCTTCTCGATCGGCAGAGACCCTTCAATTGCCAGCAATTTCAATCCCTGACGCTCCACCGTGTCTTTCACGGTCACGACGTCGCCTGCTGACGGACCGGGATAACGAACAACCACTCCGTCGACGCCGCACTGCACTGCCAGCCGCATGTTCTCTTCATTCAGAGGTGTGAGAACACTGGAAAGGATCATGCAAGAATTTCCGAGATCACCCGTCCATACACGTCGGTCAGGCGAAAATCTCGACCTGCGTGGCGAAATGTCAGTTCTTCGTGGTTCAATCCCAACAGATGCAGCATCGTCGCGTGCAGGTCATGGACATGCATTTTGTCGACCGCTGCCTTGAACCCGAAGTCATCCGTTTCTCCGTACGTCATGCCGCCTTTGACTCCACCGCCTGCCATCCACATCGTAAATCCGTGATGGTTGTGGTCGCGACCGGTTCCGTTTTCCGATGTCGGAGTGCGGCCGAATTCCCCTCCCCATACGATCAACGTGTCGTGCAGCAGCCCGCGTTGTTTCAAATCATGGAGCAATGCTGCAATGGGCTGATCGATATCACGGCACAAATTGGGCACGGTCTTGTTGTGGTTGGCATGTGTATCCCACGGCTGGCCATTGCCGTAGTAGACCTGGACGAACCGAACCCCTCGTTCCACCATTCGTCGTGCCAGCAGACAACCGTTCGCAAAGTGCCCGGTTCCATAGGCGTCACGTGTCGGCTTCGTCTCGTGACCGAGGTCGAACGCGTCGCTCGCCTGAAACTGCATTCGGAAGGCTGTTTCCATGGATTTGATGCGGGCGTCTGCCGCGGAACGGTCCGGACCAGGACTCCGTTCTGCATGCAGTTTCCGGAGTAACTCCAGCTGTCGTTCCTGAGTTGTGCGAGACCACCGCGTATTGCGGAGGTGCGGAAACATGTTGTCCGGTTCAATCTTCGAATGGTTGATGTAGGTCCCCTGATAGGCTGAAGGCAGGAAGGCGCTGTTCCACAGGATGGAAAACCGAACCGGGCGACCAGGACACAACACGATGTAGCCGGGGAGATTCCGGTTCTCTGTTCCGAGTCCATACAGGAACCATGCTCCCATACTCGGGCGAGTGGGGGTGATTGTTCCGTTGTTCATCTGCAGCAGTGCCGGGCCATGATTGGGGTTGTCGGCGTGCATCGACCGCAGCACGCAAATGTCGTCAATGTGCCGACTCAGCCGCGGCAACAGTTCACTGACCGGTACGCCGCTTTCTCCGTGCCGACGAAAGCGAAACGGTGACGGCAGCAGACCTCCAGTGGGTCGTTCGGTCAGCAGGTCAGCTCCTGCCGGCTTTTCGCCCGCGTGCTTCACCAGCAGCGGTTTTGGGTCAAACAGGTCAGCCTGAAAGGGCCCTCCGTTCATGAACAGGTGGATGACCCGTTTTGCACGCGGTTCAAAGTGGGGGCCATACGTCGATCCGCCCGCCGCGCGTGCTGAGGAAGCCAGTTCGCTGGCAGCACCAATGATGCCCATCCCGCCGCCCAACTGGTGCAGGATCCGGCGGCGGTCAAATGTTGGCAGTTCCGGTGTCATCGAGGTTGTCGTCCTGCCGACGTATTGGGGATTGCTATTCAATATAAAGCAGCTCATTCGATGCCAGCAGCACGTGCGTATACTGTTTCCATGCGATTTCGTTATCCGCTTCGTCGGTCTCATCGACGAACGCCAGTCCCAGCTGGATCTCTCGCTCTGTGGGTGCTCTGGAGTACAACAACCAATACGCACGTTCGATGCGAGCGCGATCAAGACCACCGCACTCGCGGCCCAGACGTGCCGACAGAGCATCAGATTGCTGCGCCAGCAGGGGACCGTTCAATGCATACAGGCCCTGCAGCGGCGTTGTCGTTGCAGATCGCATCGGACTGTGCTGCGTTGGATCGGGGAAATCATGGATTCTTAGCGTGGTCGACATGTCTCGCCGATGAACCGTCGCATAAATCGTACGGCGACGATTATTGACCGCGTCCACGTCTGCCGCCGGGCCGCCCATGCTGAGATCCAGCGTTCCGCTTGCAGCAAGCATCGCATCGCGCCACGACTCAAAGTCCAGCCGACGTCGATTCATGCGAGACAACCACCGGTTTTCAGGGTCGGCCTGCGCCCGCGCGGCATCGCATGCGGACGATTGTTGCCATGTCGCGGACAACAGGATGTCGCGATGCAGCTGCTTGATCGACCAGCCTCCGGCAATGAACCGAGCGGCCAGGTCGTCGAGCAGATCGGGATGAGTGGGGCGGCTGCCCTGATGTCCGAAATTACTGGGCGTGACGACGAGTCCCCGTCCGAAGTGACCCATCCAGATACGATTCACAATCACACGAGCGGTTAACGCTGCCGCATCCGTTGTGATCGCATGAGCCAGCTCCAGTCGACCACTTCCAGACTCAAACGGTTTTGGCTCCGCTGGCAATCCGGACTCGCGCGACAAAACGGTCAGGAACCGTCGGGGAACTGTTGGCCCGGGACGATTAGGGTTTCCCCGGATGAACAAGGGAAGGTCGCGCGGTTCCGGTCGATAGTCCAGTCGCGACCCGTCCTGAGCAGATTTTCCGGCACGGACGACAAACAGCGATTCCTCTGAGATCGCGTTGGCTATCGGTGTGTCGTAGTGGGGTGTCGAGGATTTGATAGCGACGATCCTGGAGGTCAGTTCGTCAATGTTTTGTTTCGGCAGGGGCATTCGCTTCTTCAGCTGCGCGATCTCGCCTTCCAGTTTCCTGATTTCTGCCTTTGCTTCAGCAACCGGTTTATACTCCGCTTCAGAAATCAAAGGACGTTCCACCTGACGGCAACTGGCAAACACTCCGGCCAGCGCGTAGTAGTCTTCTGAGCTGATCGGGTCAAATTTGTGGTCGTGACAGCGAGCGCAGGCAACCGTGAGCCCCAAAAAAGTTCGTGACACTGCGTCGACTCGTTCTTCCCATTCATCCGCGACGATCGTATTGATGATTTCGCACGGCAGTTTGAGTTCCTTCCAGTAGGTGGGACTCAGGCTGATTAATCCCAATGCGGGCAGGTCGTCCGGGCCGGTCTGCGGCAGGAGATCGGTTGCCAGCTGGCGGTGCACAAATTCATCGAAAGGCATGTCATTGTTGAACGCCTCAACCACCCAGTCGCGATAAAGGTGGGCTTGTCCTGTGGGGTACAGCCAGTCCGCGGTCTTGTCAGTGTATCGAGCCATATCAAGCCAAAAACGAGCCCACTTCTCGCCGTAACTCGGAGAATCCAGCAGACGGTCAACCAGTCGTTTAAAGGCGTTCGGCGAATCGTCATGGACAAACTCCTGGACCTCTTCGGGTGTGGGAGGCAATCCGATGAGATCAAGACTGAGTCGGCGGATCAATGTCGCAGGATTTGCGGGTGGCGAAGGCGTCAGGTTTGATCGCTCCATGGCCGCCAGCACGAATGAGTCCAGTCGAGACCGCACCCACGCGGGATTCTGCACCCGCGGAACAGGTCGCTCGTCGACCGGCTGAAAGGACCAGAACTGTCGTCCAGTTGCAAAATCGATGCGACCGTCCGGTCTGTCTGTTTGATCTTCAGAAGGCGGAAACACCGCACCTCGCATGACCCATGCCGTCAAATCCGCGATTTCGAGCTTGGTCAGGATTCCCTTCGGTGGCATTTCGATGTCGCCACCGTAACGGATGACATCCAGGAGTAAGCTGTTCCCGGGATTGCCGGCGTCAATGACAGGCCCACTGTCGCCTCCCGCCAGCAAACCGGCCACTGAATCCAGCAGGAGTCCACCGTGAATCGACTTCGCTTCTGATGAATGACAGGCGTAACAGTATTTGCTCAGCAGCGGCCGAATTTTCCGCTCAAAAAACTCAACGTCGTCGGCGCGAAGTTCTGACTCGTCAGCGATGACGATCGGAATACAGGAAAGCAGGACGAGTGCCAGTGCAGCACAGCGAAGCATCGATACCAATCCGAGCAAACATGGCAAACGGTGGACAAAGCGCTCAGGCAGCGGGATTCACGGTGACAAACCGTCATACCCCGGGCCACTGCCCGACTGTGATGTACTCGTCATGGAGCTGAACGATGATGCCGCCCATTCC